>NZ_RYDG01000004.1:0-294740 GCF_003970305.1 Flavobacterium sp. LB2P53 | reverse complement strand
TATAGAAATCGAATTCGACCTTTAGTGCTTAAAAATCAAAAAGATGCAATATAAAATTCCTTAACTTAATGACATTGGGCGTGACCCTGCAGCAGCTTTGTCGTTCCTCCTCGCCACTTTGGGTCGGACGGTACGCTATATCTTTATTTTCTTAAAGAAAGAAAATAAAGGATGCCGCTTCCCTCCCTCACGCAAACCGCACTAACTATAACGTTTGTTTTTTTGTATAAAAACTGTAAGAAAATTTTAATATATTTGAAAGAATATAAAAAAAGACAAGCAATAGCGACAATCTACCTGATTTTGGGTGTATGGACGCTATTTTATAGCGAGTGTATACAAGTTATGGGCAAGTTGAAACCGAACTTACGCAGAAAAAACTTTGAAATAATTGGTTTTCTTTACGCAAGAAATCTGAAAAGTAAGCGTAAAAATTGAAACGTAAAAAGCAGAAACTTGAAAATTGGGGTTTTCAGATTGAAAAACGAAAAGCAGAAATATAAATATCAGAACTTGAGAATTGGAATTTGACAGCGGAAGCGTGAAAAGCAGAAACTTGAAAACCGAATCGAAAAGTTTGAGTTTGAGTTTGCCGACGGCAATTTGAAAAACAAAAATTTAAAAACAACAATATAAAGAATGCAGAACAAACAGCGACACGGATGCTTAACAGCTTGGTTGATTTATTTAACAATAGCATATTCAATCGTTTCAATTACATATTTTTTTAACACGGATGAAATTTCCGAGATTTCGCCATATAAAACTTCACAAAATATCTTGTTGATTTATGGATCGCTAGGAATTCTTAGCATTGTATTCTGTATTCTGCTTTTCAAATGGATAAGATTGGGATTTTGGGGAATTCTTATTACGAGTATAATTGTACTTATAACGCAAATAATAAATGGTCATGGGATTTTCCAACCATTAATCGGATTATTTGGCATAATTGTTCTTTATGCATTATTACAAGTCAAAAAAGGAAATGTTTCAGGTTGGAATAATCTAGAATAACAACCCAGCCCATAACAGCCATTTTGAGCTAGCTGGAATTTAGTGGAATTATCGTTCCGCATCAAGCTTATGTTAAGCCGAAAATTGAGCGGTTACGAATTTCCAGCCATCTCAAAGTGGCATAACGTTATAGAGCATTTTAAAAAATCGTGCAAAAAGACAACAAATCAGAAATGAAAGGACAAATTTTTATAAATAATTTCGAAATTGGAACTGTGAATTTTAAAATTATTGACGGAAATATGGGCGCAATTGGCGGAAATTTTATTGCGGTGGAAAATTATCTAAAATTTAAAAATGAAGTTCAAAAATTAACCGACAAAAATGGAAGTGCAAACTCACAGAATTTTAACTTCAGAATCGTTGTGAAAAATATTGAATTAAATCCAGTTGGCGGAATTTGCCTTATCGACTCAGAAGAGTTTTCCGAACTATATTTAGATGCAGCCGGAATAAGCGAAAGTGAATTAAAAAAAGTTAATTATTAAAAAAAATAAAAATGGCAGCAGGCGGACCACACGATCATCCATTAACAGACATTGTGAACTTTAAACTTAAAGTTTATAATGAAGTATGTGATCAATTAGTCAGAGAAATTTCAAAATTAGTTTCGATGAACGAGCTTTATGAGATGTTTGATTGGTTTGACAATTTTTCCGCCACTAAAAGTCAACTTGAAAATTTTGAAATTGAACTGAATAAAAAATTGGAAAACTTAAAAACTACTGCAAAAAATAATGGTTGGGAAATAAAAAAAAACGCTCTATAACCACCATTTTGAGCTAGCTGGAATTTAGTGGAATTTAGTGGAATTACCGTTTCGCATCAAGTTTTCGTTAAGCCGAAAATTGAGAGGTTACGAACTTCCAGCCATCTCAAAGTGGCATAACGTTAGTAGCAAGCCGTTGACGAAAAAACTCCGACTAAAGAACTGAATTGAAAATCAAAATTTTAAAAAAGTATTCTCAAATCGGGTTGCATTGCAGAAATAAATTAAAAAAAATATGGTTGGCGCAAGAGGAATTGACGAAATACTTAATGGAAAAGATAAAATAATCATTGGAACAATGTTATTATTTATTGTGATTTTAATGTTTCTCTTAAATCACTTTGGATATTTTGAAAACTCAAGAAGAGACAAAATTTTAAATGAAGAATTTAAAACAAGCGTAATCGGAAAATATGTTGACAAAAGTAATCATATGACGCCAAAACTTAAACTAGCTAATGGAAATGAAATGATAAATTATTTTCCAAAACATAACGTTGAACTGAATATTGGAGACAGTCTGATAAAGCGAAAAAGTTCAACTGATATGCAAGTTTACAGAAATGAGAAAATTATTTATAGCATAAATCTATTAGAAAAGTAAAAACTAAAACTGAAAGCAGAAAGCGGTAAATATTGCGCAAAAAAACATGAATAAACTAGAACTTTTCTGCCAACAGCTGTTTTGATATAGTGGGGTTTTAGTGGAATTACCGTTTCGCATCAACTTTTCTGCAAAGCAGAAAGTTGAAAGGTTACGAATTCCCCACCATCTCAAAGCAGCAAAACGTTACTGGCTAGTTATGCCGAAATTACGCAGGTAATTTCGATTTGAAAATAAGCAGTTGTTTCCGCAGAAAGTTTACAAAGCAGTTGGCGGTAATTTTAAGAAATTCGAGAGAATTTAATGACGTTTTAAAAAATATAAATTATGATAAAGTTTTGGTTAATTGCTATTTTTATTATTATTATTTCAACATATATATTGTGGAAATTAACTATGAAATCACAAAAAGAAGAAACTGGTGAACGAATTTGGAGATTTGGGAATGGAAGGTCTGTTTATTGGCGTATTCTAACTTTGTGCAGTTTTGGAATAACTGTTGTAATAATGCTTATTATGCATTGGATAGGAATTCCTATTCTGTAATTAAAAATATTTTAAATAAGCAATTTAATCCCAAACCCGCTTTAGTACTAGAACAAAGCGTGAAAATTGGATTTTGCCAACAGAAACTTGAAAATTGGAATCTGAAAAGCAAAAACGTGAAAGTTGGAACTTGCCAACAGAAACGTGAAAAATTTGCGGTTTAATTGTAATTTCGACAAAATAACCAGCCAGTAACACAACAAAAAGCCGAAAAATCAACAACATTTGTTTCTTAAAAAGGAAACTTCTATCTTTACAGAAAATTAAGATTACTGAAAAATGGATTATAAATTTAAAGTTGAATTTCTTGAACCAGTTATAGAATTTTTAGAAAATCTAGACCCGAAATCTAGAGAAAAAATACTTTATAATATTTGGAAATCGAGAAGCGTAAACGACAATGAACTATTCAAAAAACTCGATGGCGAGATTTGGGAATTTAGAACTTTATACAACAAACAATACTTGAGACTTTTTGCTTTTTGGGATAAATCAGATAAAAAGGATACAGTAGTAATTTCTACTCACGGCATTATAAAGAAAACAGACAAAACCCCGAAAGTAGAAATTGAAAGAGCAGAATCATTAAGAGTGGAATATTTTAACGAAAAGAAATAAGATTATGAAAACATATAGTTTAGAAGAAGTAACGGATAAATTCGTTGGAGAAAAAGGAACAATAAATAGAGAAAATTTTGAAAATGAATTGAAAATTGATTTGATTGGTCAAACAATTAAACAAATTCGTAAAGAACGAAATTTGACACAAGAACAATTAGGAGAGCTAGTTGGTGTGAAAAAAGCTCAAATTTCAAAAATTGAGAACAGCTTAACTGACGCAAGATTCGATACGGTTATTAAAGTTTTTCGAGCTTTAAATGCTAAAATTAATTTTAATGTAGAATTATTAAATCAGAATGTAGCAACACACTAAAATTGCCGATTGCCCAACAGCTACTACAACGGATTTGGGCAATAGGCTTAATTGGAAGTTGGTTTTGTATTTGGGATGATTTGGCAAATCCGAAAATACGGCTTAATTTAGTCCCAAACCGGCAGTATTAGTGGGACGTTAGTGGTAATTTTAAAGACGAAAACGTAAAAAATAAATTGTAAATGAGTACTATAAAATATGTTCAAGCATGTAGGGATTGTTTTAGATGTGACGGTATTAATCGTCATTTAACAGATTTTGAAAGAAATCCAAAGTTAAAATTAAGAGATTATTTAACAGAATTCGAAATAATGGAAAGTATTGAGGATTGGCTAGATGATAATGATATAGTTTGTGATTTTTGCGAATCAAATAATTTAGACATTATTGACATAGAATTAGATAACCAAAAACTTTATGATTTTAATAAACTTGATAATTATTGTACTAATAATAATACTTCATTTTTTATTTTAAATTTAAGTAAAACGGTTAATCAGATTGAAATTAAAACTGGTGGAAAAAGGTTTATCGAAAAAATATTACAAACTAATTTTTATAAAAAAATCATCAATACAGTTCAAACTAGACCTAATAAAGACTTTTATGAGCAACTTAAAGGAAGTTTTTTTATTTGTGTTTCAGGCAAAAAAGATTCAATGAGTCTTGATGAAATAATAATAGAATCATATACAACTGCAGGATTGAGTAGACAAGAAATTTACGACTCATTAAACACAATTGCCAATCAATTAGGCGTTAATTTAGATGAAATGATTGGTGAAAAAAAATCAAATAATTCATTATCAAGCAAAACATTTAAAGGCTCAATGTTTGTAGCGTTTATGTATTTTGAAGAAGAAGAAATTGAAGATGGTTATCCTTTTTCTTGTGCTTATTTCGAATTAAACGAAAATACAATAATTGCTTTTGATACTAGTGAAACTTCTCCTAGTGATTTTATGCAAAACAATCAGAATGAAATATTTGCGATTGACGGATTCAAGATTTCATTGAAAAAAAATGGTAAAAACATATTATTTACAAAGAAAATTAAACAATAAAAACTACCCGACCGCGCTGATATGCCACAATAGTTACCCCGATCGCTCGGACATCTGATTTTTTCGGACAACGCTTATATTAATCCCTCGGATATTTAATTTTCGGACAACGATAGGGCGGATTTGCAATCCGAGCCCACAAAGAGAATGATTCAGCAAGAAATTATACTAGTTTAGAGAGTGAATTAGAATTTCTTTTATTAGAATTATTATGATATTATTTACGGGCACGAATTGAAAATCCGCGCTATCATGTTTAATAATTTGGCAAGAAACCCGATAGCGCTGATATGCCACAATAGTTAGCGCAGTTTTGTAAACTGTGCCCACAACATTAAGCAAATAACAAAAAATCGCTACAAAGTATAAAGCTACAACAACATAAGATGTTTGTTGAAATAATATAGAATGGGCTGGTCGTTATTTTTTAATACTTTGTGTGACTTATTTTATTTCATGAATAAACAGTCCGTTTTAAAAAAAAGAATTTTTAGTGTAGTTTAAATCACATAAGTAATAACTATGGTATAATGTCGTATTTTAAAATCAGGATAAAATCATGTAAAAATCTGATTTAAAGCTGTTTTACTTAAAGTTAATTCTTTTGACTTTACGACTTTTAAACTTTCGACTTACTTATATTCACTCAGTGACTACAAAAATACAGTTCGCTTGGAGGTTTTTATCCAGACCCATCGGAAAAACAACTGACCTTGGCACTAAGACTTACGCGAAAGAGAAACCGAAAGAAAAGTCAAAAAAAGAAAATAAAAAAAATGAAATTTAAACTTATAAATAATATTGACAAACTTGGAACATTTGGACTTTTTCTAACTGCAATTTTCTCACCTTGTTGTTTTCCTCTTTTTGCATTTGGAGCATCAGCACTTGGGCTTGGAAGTTTAGAATTATTCGGAGGTTGGACAATGTGGATTTTTCAAATAATGGTTTTGATTTCAATTATCGGAATATATATTTCGTATAGAAAACATAAATACTTCTATCCATTATTAATTGCAATTTCGAGCGGAATAATTATATTTTCCGGATATTATTTGAGTAAATCTGAAAATTCAACTTATTTAATGTATGCAGGAATGTTTGGACTTTTTATCGCAACAATTGGAAATTATTATCAAAATAAAATATACGTAAATTGTAAAACTTGTGGAATATATGAAGGAAAAACTGTTGAATTGAAATCGACAATCATATGTCCGAAATGTGGATACAAAAAAGACGAAATGATGCCGACAAATGCTTGTGAATTTTTCTACGAGTGTAAAAATTGTAAAACAATATTGCGACCATTAGAAGGAGATTGTTGCGTATATTGTAGTTACGGAAGTGTGAAATGTCCACCAATTCAAGTTGGAACAAGATGTTGCTAAAAACGAGAATAAATGAAATAAATTAGTTCTTCTTTCAACAGTTAGAGTTATGTGGCGTGGCACTAACAATGAAACTCGTTTTACACAGTCCATCCCATCCCCTTATTACGGGAGAATCCAGACCCTTCGGACGGATTTGCAATCCGAGCCCATAAAGAGAATGATTCAGCAAGAAATTATACTAGTTTAGAGAGTGAATTAGAAGTGGTTTTATTAGAATTATTATGATATTATTTACGGGCACGGATTAAAAATCCGCCTATCCTGGTTATAGGGACCCAAAAGCAGGAAAAATTTATATATATTTGGTAGCAGCCGCCCGCAAAATTAATATTCTAAATACTTAACTAATCCTATTTTATATGACAAAGCTTAATCTAATTATTCCACTCTTGATTTTGACTATACAACTAGTTAACGCACAATCAGTAGAAAGTTTAAAAATAAAAAAATACACACAAAAGAACGCAAACGAAATTATTACTGAATTCTCAGAATTTTTAAGTATCCCTAACGTAGCATCAGAGCCATTAAGCCTTCGTGAAAATGCTGATTTCATCATGTCAATGATGAATCGAAAAGGTATCAAAAATGTGCAGTTATTACATGGAAAAACTAAAAATATTCCGCCAGCCGTTTACGGTGAAGTTCTTATACCGGGTGCAAAGACAACTTTGATTTTCTATGCCCATTACGACGGCCAACCTGTAAATCCTGAACAATGGAATCAAAATCTGAGTCCTTTTATCCCAAAGTTATATACGGCAGCTATTGATAAAAACGGCAGTAACATTCCTTTCCCTTTAGATGGAAAATACAATAACGAATGGAGAATATATGCCAGAAGTGCTTCCGATGACAAAGCAGGAGTTGATGCTATTATAAATGCTTACGACGCCATTAATAAAAGCGGCTTAAAACCGAGTTACAATCTTAAATTCTTTTTTGAAGGAGAAGAGGAAAAGGGCTCAACACACCTAGATGAAATCCTACAAGAGAACGAAGCCCTTTTACAATCCGATTTATGGATAATATGCGACGGACCGGTACATCAGTCTGGGAAAAAGCAAATTTATTTTGGTGTTAGAGGAGATACAAACCTTTACTTTACGGTATATGCCTCAAAAAGGCCATTACATAGCGGACATTATGGTAATTGGGCTCCAAACCCAGCGATGATGCTAGCACAGCTGTTAGCATCAATGAAAGATAACAATGGTCGCGTGACGATAAAGGGGTTTTATGATGATGTAATACCATTAACACTATCAGAGAATAAAGCATTATTGACAGTTCCTTCTGTTGACGAACAGATGAAAACTGAGCTTGGTATAAATAGTGCTGAAATGCGAGATAAAACATTAAGCGAATCGATCAACCTGCCCTCTTTAAACATAAATGGTATGCAAAGTGGTAACGTAGGCAAAATGGCCTCAAATCAAATTCCAACTACTGCTACCGCTGTTATAGACCTGAGGTTAGTATTAGGGAACGACTGGGAAAGACAACAACAAAAAGTAATTGATCATATAATAAAACAAGGCTACTTCGTCACAAGCAACGAACCTACAGATGAAGAAAGAAATTTGTACCCTAAAATTATAAAAGTCATCCGTGATAAAAATGGAATAAATGCGCAACGCACCTCCATGGACTTAGCAATTGTCAAAAAGGTGATTTCTGCAGTTGAAGCCACAACAAAAGACCAAGTTGTACTGCAACCAACTATGGGAGGAAGTCTACCGTTATATTTATTTGAAAAATATCTAAAAACAAACACCATTTCCGTTCCAATAGCGAACCATGACAACAACCAGCATGCAGAAAATGAAAACATTCGACTTCAAAATTTGTTTGATGGTATAGAAACTATGGGGTCATTAATGCTGATAAAATAACTCTAAACGGTAGCTTATCATTAACTTAAATAATGTAATGAGAATACTTTTTAATCCTAATCACTCGGATATTTAATTTTCGGACAACGATAGGGCGGATTTGCAATCCGAGCCCAAAAAGAGAATGATTCAGCAAGAAATTATGCCAGTTTAGAGAGTGAATTAGAAGTGGTTTTATTAGAATTATTTTGATATTATTTACGGGTACGGATTGAAAATCCGCTATCGAAAGCAGTTTTGTAAACTGTGCCCACAACATTGAGCAAATAACAATCACAAATTTTTTAGAAGCTATAAACAAAATAGACTAAAGCACCTCGTTTTAACTATTATTGGAACCAATAAATAATTCGTAACTAATGAACCATCTGAACACTCAGAATTTAATGGATTCTGATACCTTTATTTTCTGCCTGGAAGCCGTTCCTAATACAGAAATTACCACCACAACTGAAGTGATTAAAAACTTAGAGCAATTGGCTTTTGAACAAGGTATAACCAGTATTTACAAAACCTGTGATACCATTGAGGGGTTAGAAGAAAGCTTAAATGCATTGCTTTATGACGACCATAATTTTAAAAATTATGAAATAATCTATTTAGTGATGCCAGGCGAAAGAAACACCATTTGTCTCAATGACTATTACTATAGTTTAGAGGAAATAGCCGAGCTTTTTGAAGGAAAAATGAAAGGAAAAATTTTACATTTTGCAAATGCAAAGGTATTGGACTTAAGCCCGGAAGAAGCACAATACTTTTTAGATATCACTGGAGCACGTGCCGTTTCCGGGTATGGAGCACCATCCAATACATTAACAAGCTGTGCCATAGACAAAGCTTTTTTTAGCTTATTTGAAGAGCAAGATAATGTTGTAGATATTGTTACCGAATTACATGAAAAGCACTTTGCCCTTTGTCAACTACTCGATTTTAGATTGTATTATTAATCTTGATAGCGCTGATATGCAATTAAAAGCGGAGTACCTATCAATTTAATAAACGCCCGCATTAAAACGCCTACGGGTATTCTATTAATTCAGTTCAAAAGCTAAATACACATTCCGGGGTTCAAATTTATTCTGGGTTTTGAACTATTAGATAAAGCAAAAAAACAGTACTCTAATTTCACAAAAAAAAGAACCTATTTAAACCAAAAATTCTAATTCTGCTTAATGGTCACTTCACGAAAGAGATTCGATTGTGAATAAGTGTTTAAAAAAGATTTATTTATTTGGCCCTCACACTCCATTCAAAATCCATTTCGGATACTTGAATTCCTTTTTCATCGGTTCCAATGGATTTCATCCAAAACGTTTGTCCGTCTCCTGTAGCAATGGTTTCTTGAATCGCCTTTTCTATTAAATGGCCGTCATTACAGGTAAAAGTGATTCTACCAGTAGCTTTCTTGGTAAAATTTCCTTTGTTATTCGCAACAAGCATCGAGATTTTTTTGCCGCTTTTTTGAATTTGAAACATTACTAAAGCACCCGTGGCAAGCTCTGCAGCCATGGCTTGCACGGCAAAATACATCGAGTTAAATGGATTTTGGTTTATCCAACGGTGTTTTACAGAAACTATACATTGGTTCTCGTCTATGGTTTTTACGCGTACGCCACAGATAAATGCCGAGGGTAATTTGAAAAACAAAAATTTATTAAGTTTAGAGGCTGTAAGTTTCATAGGTAGCTACTGTTTGTTTTTATGGGAATAGAGTGTCGCCATTCTGTATTATTCTTTGGATTTTGAATTTAGGCGCGTTTATTACCGCTAGGTTTTTTGCTAAATTACAAAAAAATACTATGCGTACATATAAAAATTATTTGTTAATGTTGTGTTAATTTTTGGTACTATGCGTTACAAGATACTATCTTTTAGATATATATTTGCATAAGAAATTACTATATACTTTTAATCATGGAAACAACAACTAAAAAAAACATCGCGACATTTACGCATTTAAGTACTTTAACGCAGTATTTCATTCCTTTTGGAAATTATATTTTTCCAATAATTCTTTGGACAACCAAGAAAGAGGAATCTGAATTTGTGGATCACCACGGAAAACAAGTGTTGAATTTTCAATTGAGTTTATTGATCTACTCTTTGGTGCTGATTATGATTGCAATTCCTTCATTTCTTATTTCGGTTTTCAAAAATGTTTCTTTCGAATCATTGATACATCATAACGACATTACACTTTCGAATTTCAACCTTGAAGACAACATTGCACTATTAACGGTTGGATTAATTTGCGTTCTGATTTTCGGACTTTTGAAAGTGGCTGAATTCTTCTTGATTATTTATGCCTCGATTAAAACATCAAACGGAGAAAAATACAAATATCCAATAACGATTCCGTTCCTTAAATAAGGAAGCAGTCAGATTAAAAGAGAACAGACGTAATACATAGAGCGAACAAACTAGCCCTGATTGAAACGACATCCTTTACTTGCTTTCTTTAAGCAAGTAAAGATAAAGTGGAAAGCAGGAATAAGCTCCGAAAAAATAAAAAGAGAATCATGCAATACGAGATTGCTTCGTTCCTCGCAATGACAAATCATCACCCGAGCCAGAAAGGAGAACTGGCACGGCAATCAAAAAATGAACCGTTTAATCAACACTAAAATCAAAAAAAGAAATTATGAACATTGAAAACACAAAAGCCCAGATGCGTAAAGGTGTTCTCGAGTTTTGCATCCTATCCGTTTTAAAAGAAAAAGAAGCCTACACATCGGAAATATTGGACACATTAAAAAACGCAAAATTATTAGTCGTGGAGGGAACCATTTATCCACTGCTGACGCGATTAAAAAACGATGGATTGCTCAACTACCGTTGGGAAGAATCCACTTCAGGACCTCCAAGAAAATATTATGGCTTGACCGAAATTGGACAAACTTTTTTAAACGAATTGAATGGTACCTGGACGGAATTGTCCGATGCCGTAAACCTAATAACCAACCAAAAACAATAGTCATGAACAAAACTGTAAATATAAACCTAGGCGGAATGTTCTTTCACATCGATGAAGATGCATACCAAAAATTGACGCGCTATTTTGATGCTATAAAACGTTCTATATCCAATTCGTCTGGACATGATGAAATCATCAAGGATATTGAAATGCGTGTTTCGGAATTATTAAATGACAAACAAAAAACAGACAAATACGTTATTGGTTTGAAAGATGTAGATGCCGTTATCGCCGTAATGGGACAACCGGAAGATTACATCATTGAAGATGACTTGAAGGGTTCTCAAAGTTTTAGTGACCACTCAAACAGACGAACTAAAAAACTATATCGCGACAAAGAAAAAGGGATGATTGGCGGAGTAGCCGCAGGATTAGGGCATTATTTTGGCGTAGATGCCGTGTGGATCAGAATCGTTCTTATCTTATTGGTTTTTGCTGGATTTGGAACTGGAATTCTCGCCTACATCATTCTTTGGATTGTAACTCCGGAGGCGGTTACTACCACTGAAAAACTGGAAATGACCGGGGAACCGGTTACCATTTCTAACATTGAAAAAAAAGTTAGAGAAGAATTTGAAAATGTTTCAGACAAAATAAAAAATGTGGATTACGACAAGTATGGCAACCAGATAAAAACAGGTGTCGGGAAAATAGGAAGTTCTTTTAGCGACTTTATCATGACTATTTTTAAAATTTTCGCCAAATTTTTAGGTGTAATTTTGATTATTACAGGAATAACAATACTGTTTTTTTTGTTAATAGGTATTTTCACATTAGGTTCCGGAATTTTTATTGATTTTCCTTGGCAAGGTTTTATAGAAGCAGGTAATTTTACAGATTATCCAATATGGGCTTTTGGATTGTTAATGTTCTTTGCTGTTGGAATCCCGTTCTTCTTCTTAGCATTATTAGGGTTTAAGCTATTGGCCCCAAACATGAAGTCTATTGGAAATATTGCAAAATATACGCTGTTTGCATTATGGCTAATTGCAGTAGCATTAGCAATATCAATTGGAATAAAACAGGCCAGTGCATTTGCCGTAGATGGGAGAGTGGTTAAGAAAGAAACCCTTAATTTAAATCCAAATGACACCCTTTTAATTAAATTCAAACACAATGATTATTTTGCTAAAAATGTGGAAGACCGTAATGATTTCATGGTAACACAAGATTCTACCGGAACAGATATTATTTACTCTAATGAAGTTAGTTTTAAAATCGAAAAAACAGAGGAGAAACTGCCTTATATTCAGATTGAAAAAGAAGCAAGAGGAAAATCGTTATCAGAAGCAAAACGAAGAGCCGAACAAATTAAATACGGTTATAAAATAATAGGCAATCAACTGATTTTAGACAACTATTTACTTACTGATTTAAAAAATAAATACAGAGATCAAGAAATAGAAATAACAGTATTTGTACCTGAAGGAACGTTGTTAAAACCAGATGCCTCTGTACAAAATTACGACAGATCTGATGATGAATTTTTCAATTTACACTACAGTTCAGATAATTACATTTACAAAGTAGAAAATTCTCAAATAAAATGTTTAAATTGTCCCGCTGATGAAAACGAGTATAATGATGTAAACAGTACCGCTCGAGACGATAGCACGGATGTTACGGTTACCATAAATAACAATGGCGTTACTGTAGAGAAAGACACCCTAAAATCAAACAAAACCAATAAAGGATTGAAAATAAATAAAGACGGGATCATCATTAAAACGAATTAGTCATGTTGAAAATCATCACCTTAATTACAAAGTTCATTCTGGTTGCCCTAACAGCCTTGTTATTCGGTTCGTGCAACCACTCCATTAATTTCAATGCAATAGAAGGAAGCGGAAATATCACCACAGAAAAGCGGCTTGTTGAAGGTGCTTTCAAAAGCATAGAGGTTAACAATGCCATAGATGTCGTTATAGAACAATCTGATAAAATTGAAATAATTGTTCAAGCAGATGATAATTTACAAAAACACATCACTACCAAAGTAGAAAATGGAACACTTGTTATTTCGTGTGATAAAAATTCTTTCATCAACATGAAATCAAAAAAAGTGACAGTAAAAATGCCTGTTATTGATGAATTAGAAGCAACAAGCGGCTCGACTATCACGAGCAAAAACACCCTGAAAGGGGAGAACATCCGATTGAATACTTCGAGTGCAGCATCGATAGATTTAAGCATCGAATCTGACAATATTACTTGTGACACCAGTAGCGGAAGTACCATTACGATTAATGGGAAAGCGCTACAGATTAAAACAACTGCATCAAGTGGTAGTGAAATCAACGCTGATAAATTATTAGCAAATGAAGTTAGTGCCGATGTTTCCAGCGGTGCGTCCATTAGCGTTCATCCTATCGTTAGCTTAAATGCTCAGGCATCCAGCGGAGGAAACATCACGTACGACATACAGCCAAAATCGATTCAGAAAAATACCAGTTCAGGCGGGAGCATCAGCCAAGAATAAGATATACTTTTGTTAAAATATAAAGAAATCATCCATCACAAGTGGATGATTTTTTTATATTTGTGTAGACACTAATTTAAATGACCATGAAAAAATATACTGTTATACTCCTGCTGCTTGTATCAACTACATTGCTATTTGCTCAGAAAAAAGAAAAAATAAAAGGATCAAAAACAGTGACTGTTGAGCAAAGAGAAGTCGGCAATTTTGAAGCGCTGCTGGTCGAAGACAATCTAGAAGTCCATCTGGAAAGAGGAGAAAAAACAGCCCTAAAAATTGAGGCTGATGATAACTTACATGGTATTATTTCTTTGGATTTAAAAGACAACACCTTGCGTATTTATACAACAAAATCAGCTGTTAACTATAAAAAAATGATTGTAAGAGTGACCTATACCAATGAATTAAACCTCATTACCGCCAAAGATGAATCGACCGTCAATGCGATACAGGAGCTTTTGTTAAACACCATTACACTAAAAGCCTATGATGCCTCCAAATTATTTGTGAATGTCAACGCAACGGATTTCTTACTTCAGGCAGATGACAAATCAAAAACAGAACTCAATTTAAAATCTGAAAACAGTACTGTCGAATTAAGCAAAAATGCAACACTTAAAGCCTTAGTTACCACAATTGATTTGAAGGTAGATTTGTACCAAAAATCAGCTGCAACCCTAGAAGGAAATGCCACAAATATGCGGATTCGACTGGATAACAATGCCTCATTCACCGGAAATAAATTCAATACAAAAAATGCGGACATAATAACTGAAAGTTATTCCAACTGCAGTTTATTTGTGGAGACGGCGGTAATTATTGATGCCGCTGGCAAATCTGAAATTCAACTTCTGGGTAGCCCAACAATAGAAATACGGAAATTTACTGATGAAGCTCAATTGGCGAAAAAATTGAAATAATCCTCTCCCCAACCCTCTCCAAAAGAGAGAGAGAAAAACCGGATTGATGTTATACAAAAAGTCCCACTTGCTATGGCAAATGGGACTTTTTCAATATTAACTTTCCTAACTATGATTATTTAGCGGCCAAATATCTTTCGGCATCAAGAGCGGCCATACATCCTGTTCCGGCTGCAGTTATTGCTTGACGATACACATGATCCGCGGCATCACCTGCCACAAAAACGCCTTCCACATTCGTTTTTGAAGTTCCGGGAGTGTTGATAATATAACCCGTTTCATCTAATGAAATGAAATCTTTGAAGATATCTGTATTTGGTTTGTGACCAATAGCTACGAAGAAACCAGTGGCAGGAATATCAAAAACTTCATTAGTTGTTTTATTTAAAGCTTTTACTCCGGTAACAACCTGCTCATCTCCTAACACTTCAACAGTATCATGATTCATCAATATGGTGATATTCTCTGTTTTGCGAACGCGCTCTTCCATGATTTTCGATGCTCTGAATTTTTCGCTTCGCACCAACATGGTTACTTTTTTACAAAGTTTAGATAAATAGTGTGCTTCCTCGCAAGCTGAATCTCCTGCACCCACGATTACTACTTCTTGATTTCTATAGAAAAATCCATCACAGACGGCACATGCCGAAACTCCGCCACCCATCTTTAAATAGTGTTGTTCAGATGGCATGCCTAAATATTTAGCGGTTGCCCCGGTAGAAATAATTACTGTTTCGCAATGCAATTCTATTGTATCATTGATCCAAACTTTATGAATATCTCCTGAAAAATCTACTTTTGTAGCCCAACCATCACGTACATCCGTACCAAAACGTTGCGCTTGTGCTTGCAATCCTACCATCATCTCCGGACCCGTTATCCCTTCAGGATTACCAGGCCAATTTTCTACTTCGTTAGTAGTCGTTAGTTGGCCACCCGGTTGCATTCCTTGGTATAAAATAGGATTCATATTTGCTCTAGCAGCATAAATAGCGGCAGTATACCCTGCTGGACCAGAACCTATAATAAGACATTTAATTTTTTCGATTGTATCAGACATAGTGATGTTTTTTTTGGATTTAACAGTGCAAAAATAAGATATTATTGCTGGAATAAAGAACTGGAAGTATCAGTTTTTGTTATGCTTTAATAAAAAAATCCATTCTGTTGAGACAGAATGGATTTTTGTCGGGGTGGCAGGATTCGAACCTGCGGTCTTCCCGCCATTGCGGGACGCTATATCCGAGCCATTAACTATTTATTTAAAGAAACCTACATCTACCAAGCGGCAGATATAATACGGCTGGAATGCAGTGAAATGAATGAGAGAGCTTTCAGCGGAATGAAATGTAGCGTTAAGCGAACAAATGACTGTAACGAAATGAAGCGGTATTATGGATGCATAAGCCCGACCGAACGAAGGAAGAGAACGTGTGAAGATGAGGAACGAACAGCGGAAAAAATGAGGCTGCCTATTTTTTGGCTGCCTTATTTTTTTGTGCTGTGAAGTGTCTGTGGAATGGAGGAAGGTACGACCGACTGGAACAGCCGAACGGAACAAAGGGAACGACCGCAGAGAGACCGCTTGATTGCCCTTTCTTTATTATATAGTTGTTTCAATTAATTTGATCATTTGCTCATTTTGTCTAAAGGTTCTAAAATGTTTAAGTCTAATTATCTTATATTCGTTATTGTAAAACTGTTCAAAATTATATTGTAAAACGGCTTCCAAGTTGATTCATCTGATTGTCTATATGAAAGTATAAGCCTATGCAATCTATCATTATTCTGAAAGCTGTACATATTTACTAAAACAAAAGGGTTGCTATTAAGTTGTCGCAAATACGACACTTTCAGTGCTGTCTTTCCGTTTACTTTAACTATTGATATTCCGTACCACTTAATTATTTTTAGCCCTGTTCCTGCAAATGATTGTTGAACTTGACTTTTTATCTCTTGGTTTAATTCATTTATCTCGGCTTGAGTCGCTGAATAATTTGTATTTAGTTTTTCATAATCACCATTTTTACCAATATCGGTTTCTAAAATTACTCTTGCATAAGAAGAAAAACCACTTTTTTCTAAGTTGTTAAGTCCTTTTTGTTGAAAGACAATGCGATTGCCTGATATTTCAAACCCAAATTTCTTCTTAAAATCTTTTTGAAACTCTTGAGCAAGTTTCTTGTAATTACCTGATTGTATTTCCATTTTTTGTGGAATGGAAATATAACCAATGTCTGAAAGTTTATAATTTACAAAATCTACTGTTTGAGCAAAGCAGAGATTTGATAAAAGTATTGTTGCTAATAGTGATAAAGTTTTCATATGATTTGCTTAATAGAAAATTTGTTGCTTTTTTTGTTAAGTTTTTTTTGGCAGTGAAGCTAGAGATATTCAGAGCCACAAATCACCAAATTTCTTTTATGACTTATTTATAATTCATAGAGTGCCTGTAAATGAGTAATTTAATTTATTATATTAAAGAAATTTGGACTTCTATCTTACTTTTAGGGTTTTAATAAATCAATTTAAAGGTTGTGTTGTATAAAAACCTGTTAATTCCTTTTTAATAAAGTTTGCCTGTTCTGTGCAATTCTCATCTGTATAAAAATGAAATTTATTTATTTTATCAATACAGAAATTAAATCCATTTTTATTTAAATAATATTCGCCATTAGAATTTGTTGCATACCAATAAATAGTGTTTCCTGTAAAAGAATCGGGTAATATAACATCCTGATAACTTTTAGAATAAATTCTTACCCAACCTATAGATTCCCATCCTCTGTCATAAAAAGCATATGCTAAAGAAATCGTATAGTTTGAATCATTTCTAAAATTTACAGTTTTAGTTTGTGCTACAACTGCAACAGTATCAACTACCACTGCAACAGTATCAACTGCTACCGCAGTGGTATCAATGGTCACATCATCAAAGTTAATAGCTGTAGTATCAACAACTACTGCTGTAGTATCAACAACTACTGCTGTAGTATCAACTGTAACTTCTGCATTGTCGTCATAATTTGATTTTTTACTATGGTAAATAATAAAAGCAAAAACAATAATAACGATTACCGCGAATAAACCAATCCACATTCCTGAATCATCATTTCCAGGAGGTGGCGGGGATGGTATGACTGGAGGAGTAGGCGGGACCGAACTATTTATAGGACTTTTGTAAACTGGTTCTTCAAAAGTTATGTGAATATCACTTGAAAATTCATTGATTGTTCTGGTTTTTGATTTTGTGCCAGAAATAATTTTTATTTCTTCATTAATATATTCATATTTATTTATTGTAAGAGGAGTGTTTCCAATTGATGCAAAATCTTTATTTCGTACCGATGCACCACTAGGTGATGATGTGATTTTTAAACGAGCATATTGATTTGTATTGTTTCCTTTTGAATGGTCTATTTTACCTGTTGTGTTATTCTCATTGTCCGATTCATCCGTCACATTATCAATTAAGGAGTTCTCTTGACCAAAAAAACTTAATTTATCAATATTAGAAGTATTTAGTGACAATTGTAATTTGGCAATATAAAAATTTAAAGAAGGTTGATTTAAATTTGAAATTCTTTGAAATAGATTGGAATGATTAGGATTGCTAAAATCACCTCCAACAAACAACATATTGTCTAAAGTGTTAAAGCCACCTTGCATCGTTTCTTTCCAAAGTGTTTTATCAAATTTCAAAGCTTCGAGAGCACATAGTATTACCCAAAACGAAAAACGATCTATTTTTTCATTGAAAGCAAAATTACTTCTGTGAGGATGTTGAAATTCAGACCTACCTCTTTCCTTTTGTTTTCCCCCTCTAAAATTAGGAATAAAAAGACCATCATAGTCAATTAATTTAATTTTTGGCTTGCCATTTACTTCTTTAACAATAATATTACCGCATTGAATATCGCCGTGGGCTATTCTGTTTTCTTCTAAATTATTGCTGATTTTTACAAACTGTTTTTGAAGTTTGGAAAGAATTTCATTATTGTTAAGATTATTGTCAATGTATTTATTTAATAGTTTTCCGTCTACCCAGTCCATTTTAAGAACGGGAAAATACTTACCATCAACTTTAATCTCATTGTCTAAAAATTGTATGTTTGTCTTCCAACTTTCATCAATATCCTTCAAATAATTGTCAATTTTACGGTATCTCTCAACATAATCATCATCGGAGCCAATAAAACATCTTATTGCAATTTCTTTATTATTTTCTAAAGCTTTAAAAACTACAGCAAAAGAACCTGAACCAAAATTATAAATTTTAATGGGGGAAGTTTTAGCTGGTAAAAAAAATAAATTATTTAAGGTACGAAAGGCACTAGATCCTTGTTGTTGAATTACCCTGTTATATTGAGATAATGTTGGAAACATAAAATTATTTTTTTAAACTGTCATTTTTTGTTTCGCTTTTAGGAGTCTGAGTGGCTGTGTTTTTTTGTTCGACAACTTTATCAGGTTTAACAGTGTTTTTTATTAAACCTTCAGATTTTGGACTTGTGTTTTCCTTTTCATTTTGAACATTTATTTTTATGTTTGGCTCTTTAATGATGCCGTCTTTTTGTTCTTTAGCAGATGAATTATTTTCTGTAGGTGTATTACTTACATCTTTTTCCGTTTTTGCCTCCGTTACAATGTCAGGTTCATTTGCTTCATAAGGTGTTGTTATTGTATTTTCTTCCTTTAAGTTATATACATTGTTATTTTTAATCAAATAAAAGAGCAAAGCTGTGTTTAAAACGAGCAGTAATAATGCACTAATTAATAAAATTTGTGTTAGTTTTAATTTGTTTTTTAAAAAATTGGTCTCTCTAAAAAGATCTTGAATCATTCTGTTTAGCTGTTGCATTTGAATAGGGTCTATTTCGTTAATGTAATTTTGATTTCCAATAAAAGGGACAAATTCTTTTTCTTCTTCTTTTGGGAAGGAGAAATCTTTTGGAGGAAATATTTCAATTGTATTAGTAGGCAAAAAAGGAGAAACAATAACTATAGAAATATCGTCTTCTTCTAATTCTTTGTTGTCCCAATGATTTAAACAAAATTGGTTTAATTCTTCAAAATTGTTTATTTTAATTAGTAGATTTATAACCTCAGGTTTTCTAAATATTAACCTGCTAATAGCGTCTGTTGCTAATATAATTATATCGTCTTTTTCAACTTTTATTTCAATAAAATTAAAAAACTCATCGTCAATTTTGTCTTCAATTAACTTTGTTGAATTTATAAAATGATCATTGTGATCTAATTCACCAAGGCTTTTAAAAGGAAAAGGAATTATTTTGTCTTTTCTAATGATGAATAAGCAGGTATCCCCACAGTTCAATACTTTGATTGAATCTTCATTATGATATTGTAATCCAATAAATGTAGCCGTCCCGCCCTTTTTTTGTTTGTCTTTTTCTAAGGCTGCTTTTGCAAAATTTGTACTGTATTCGAAATCATTATTTTGAAAATTAAATGCTAACTTTTTAAATTGATCTTTTAGGATTTTTATATCAAAGGTTGGGTGATTTATAAAACTATCCACAATCATTTTAGCCCACAATTCAGATTTAAAACTTTGTGTTGTTCCATCTGAAAGGGCAATGCATTTATTTACTTTTGAAAAGTTACACTTATCTTGAATATATTTATATTCATAAGAAGCTCTTTTATGCAGTTGTAGAATTTTAATATTCATTATTGAGGTGTGCCAATATTTAAGAAATTGATTAAATCAACAGCATTCCCATTATAAATATAACCTTTAGCATTGTTAGGAATATTATACCCTTTTTGCAAAGCAATTCTAACCATATTTTCATTTAAATGGGTTGACATATCGAATAATAATTTTGAAAACTTATTATTTAAATGAGAAACTTCATTTGGAAATAAAACACGGTCTGCATTTTTTCCTGAAATATGAATATTCAAGATATTGACTAGACCATAATTTGTTCTCAATTGTTTTAATTGATTGACTTCATTTATTAAATCTTGATAATTATTACCTGCGTCAGTGGCTTCACCATCGGTAATGTTGATAATTATTGGTGGATGACATTCTCTATGATTCCCCCAATTAATCCAGTCTTGTGTTAATCTTTTGGCGTTATCAAAAGCTTGTTTCATAGGGGTTGATCCACTTGCTATAGGAGTAATCCAAATTGGCTTATCATCCTCATTACCTAATGGATGTTCAAAAATATTTTTGATTGATACTACCCATTTGTTCGACAAGTTGCCTTCCCATCCCGATCCTACTTTGCTATCTTTACCATAACCAATAATCCCAATTTCGAATCTGTTTTTTACTTCATCACCTGAATAGCATCGTAAACCTACTTCATATAATAATTCGTTTATTGCATTTGCAACTTCTTTGGATTTATCGTGTGAAGCATTCCCAAATTTATCACTCATAGAACCACTTTGGTCAATTAGGAATATTATTAGACAAGGATTGGTGCTGCTTATTGTAAAATTTGTTAAATCTGTCATATTTCATTATTTTATTTATACATTTCTCCGCTTTTGTATTCTCCTGAAGAATTAGAGTCATTGCTTGGATTATAATTTGGATTGTATGAATTTCCTTGCCCATTAGAATTATTATGACCACCATCATAATGCCCAGCATTATAACCTCCAGAAGAAGTATTGGAAGGTTGAGATTGTGTATTTGTTGGAGAATTGTAGTTGTTATTTTGTTGTACTCCTTTAGGGTTTGCCCCGTATTGATTTTGCCCAGGTTCACCATCTTGAAATATGAGCCAAAAAACATAAAATGGGATTAATTGCCACCAACCACTATTTCCAACATCGTGGCATCTCTTTGCAGCTTGTGCCCATAAAAACCACAAGGTAGGAATATATGCTAAACCTACTGCCGCTGCATCTGAATTACTTGAAATAATTAGATTAATTATCACTGCAATTACTAAATAAATAATAAATGAAAATCCAAATTCGGATCTTCTGATTCTACCTTCAAATGAAAATGGATTTTCAAACATAATTTTTTTGTTTTAATTTATAAATAGGAATTTTAATTTACTGTAAATAAAAGGGGAAAAAAATTTGTTATTTTACGGTTTTCCGTAAAAGCATTAATTTTTTTTATAAAACTAACTTTTTATTTGTAATCTTTTAAAAACGCAAGAATATTTATTAAATATCTTTATCAAGAAAATCAATAATTCAAATTAAAATCATATCCTGACTCACTTTTTGTTCTACTACTTTGGCATAAATTTGAGTTGTGCTTATCTTGGTGTGTCCTAACATTTTACTTACTGTTTCAATGGGTACACCATTTAGTAAAGTGATGGTTGTGGCAAAAGTGTGACGTGCTAAATGAAACGTAATATTTTTTTTGATGCTGCACAAGTCGGCAACTTCTTTTAAATAGCCATTTAGTTTTTGATTTGAAAGATGTGGGAGTAGCGTTCCATAAGCAATCACTTTAGGATGGTCTTGGTATTTTTGAATTATCTCCCAAGCTTTGGGTAGTATGGGAACTCGAACGGGATTTTTAGTTTTTTCACGTTTGGTTGTAATCCAGTATTGCCCATCAATTCCGATGTTAACTTTATCAACATTCAATTTCATAACATCTATGTAAGCCAATCCAGTATAGCAACTAAAAACAAACAAATCTTTTGTAATATCCAATCGTTCAATACTGAATTTTTTATTTTCGATTGCGTATAATTCACTTTCTGTTAAACATTCACGTTCTACTTTGTCGAACCTCAAAGCATATTTACTGAAAGGATCCTTTATCATCAGCTCCATTTTTATAGCCAATGTGAGCATTTTTCTCAATCGCTCCAGGTGTTTCATCACGCCATTGTTTTGCATCGGCTTTTGATGATCAACAGGTTTATGGTTTCGGAGAAACATTTCGAAATCAATAACAAACTGGTAATTGATTTCGGATAAGTAAATATCTGATGTGCCTTTCTTGGTTTTTAAGAATTCTAAAATGTATTTTTCGGTAGTGGAGTAATTTTTTAATGTGCCTACAGCCAAAACGGTTTTCATCGTTTCATTGTGGTAGGTTACGAGTTTTGTCAAAGTGAATTGTTTGTCGTCCTCTCCTAAAAACAAACTTTTTATTCCTTTGGCTGTAATGAGCTGCTTTTTCAATTGAATTTCTTGATAGCACTCTACCAATCGAGCTCGGACTTGTTCCAAATAAGTATTTAATACAGTCATTTCTTTGCGGCTTCCTCTTGCCAGTCCTTTGGCAGCATTCCATTCTATTGGCTGAATGCACCGTTTTAGTGACATTTCTACTCTTTGGCTGTCCACAGTTATTCGGACATAGATCGGAACTTTACCATCTTTAGTTTTATTAACCCGAATAATAAACTGTACTCCGAAGGTGTTTTTTGAAATCATAACTCATTTAATTTAAGTTGTTTTAAAGCGATTTAATCACTCTAGAAGTGAACAGCACGAAACAGTTCACCCAAATGATTCCAAAACAGTGCAAATGAGTACAAAAATGAGAGAGGTCTATTCTTTGTAATCCTTTTATTTAAAGGCGTTTGCATCGTTCTGGTGACCTAAAAGTAGATTTTAATTTGGTTCACCGTTTAGGTCTCATTTTATTTGAAATAACTTAAATTAGTTTAAATTACAAAAAATAAAAAAGGCTGTAAATCATACGATTTACAGCCTTTTGATATGGATTGACAACAAAGTTGTCGGGGTGGCAGGATTCGAACCTGCGGCCTCCTGCTCCCAAAGCAGGCGCGATAACCGAGCTACGCTACACCCCGTAAGCGGGTGCAAAGATAGCATTATTTTTTGCTTTAGCAAAACTATTACTGAAATTAAGAACTAAAATTATTTGACTGGAAAATCAATGTAAAAATCTAAATAAAAATATTTTTTCAAAGCAGAATGAATCCACAACTTCCCCTAGCCCACATTGCAACTCAAGTCCCGAACAATCGGGATTGTAGTGCACAGCTGAAATAGCTCCCATAAAATGAAATTCGTTTTCAAAACAGGAATGGTCAAATAGCGACTAATCAAGCATTAACAAATGTTAACAAAATAGATTTTTAGAAACCATAAATAATTGTATTTTTACGGTTCAAAATTTAGAAAAATAAATGGGCAAAATCATCGCGATTGCTAATCAAAAAGGAGGGGTTGGCAAAACTACTACGTCAGTTAATCTTGCTGCTTCATTGGGTGTTTTAGAAAAAAAAGTATTACTTATTGATGCTGATCCTCAGGCTAATGCGTCCTCCGGATTGGGTATTGACGTGGAATCCGTAGAAATAGGTACGTATCAAATTTTAGAACACAGTCACACACCAAAAGAGGCCATCATAAAATGTTCTGCTATAAACGTGGATGTGATTCCATCGCATATTGATCTTGTTGCTATTGAAATTGAATTAGTCGATAAGGAGAATAGAGAATATATGCTTAAACTAGCATTAGAAAGTATCAAAGACGATTACGACTATATCATCATAGATTGTGCGCCATCATTGGGATTACTTACCTTAAATGCGTTGACGGCCGCTGACTCCGTAATTATTCCTATTCAGTGTGAATATTTTGCATTAGAAGGACTAGGGAAATTACTGAATACCATAAAAAGTATCCAAAAAATTCACAATCCGGATTTAGATATCGAAGGATTATTACTGACCATGTTTGACTCCCGTTTGCGTTTGTCAAACCAAGTGGTTGAAGAGGTTCAGAAACATTTTAACGACATGGTTTTTGACACTATTATTCAAAGAAATGTCAAATTGAGTGAAGCGCCTAGTTTTGGCGAAAGCATTATAAACTACGATGCAACAAGCAAAGGAGCTACCAATTACCTGCATCTAGCTCAAGAAGTTATAAAGAAAAACAGCAAATAGTTTTATGGCAAAAGCACTAAAAAAACAAGCCCTGGGAAGAGGATTATCTGCGTTATTGAAAGATCCGGAAAACGATATAAAATCCGTAAATGATAAAAATGCCGATAAAGTTGTAGGAAACATTATTGAGCTTGAAATTGAAGCTATTGAAATAAATCCGTTCCAGCCCAGAAGCAATTTCAATGAGGAATCATTGCGGGAATTAGCAACTTCTATCAAGGAATTAGGTGTTATTCAACCAATCACTGTTAGAAAACTAGATTTCAATAAATACCAATTGATTTCAGGAGAACGCCGTCTTCGTGCCTCTACCCTTGTGGGATTAACTACTGTTCCTGCGTACATTCGGATTGCAAATGACAACGAATCGCTGGTGATGGCCTTAGTCGAAAATATTCAGCGCCACGATTTAGATCCTATTGAGATTGCCTTATCCTACCAACGTTTGATCGATGAGATTCAGCTGACTCAGGAACAAATGAGTGAGCGAGTAGGGAAAAAACGCTCTACTATTGCTAATTATTTGAGGCTTTTGAAACTGGATCCGATAATCCAAACTGGAATTCGAGATGGTTTTATCAGTATGGGTCACGGTCGTGCGATAATCAATATTGAAGACCAGGATATTCAAACTGATATTTATCAAAAAATTGTCAGTCAAAATCTATCGGTTCGTGATACGGAAGCTTTGGTAAAAAACTATCAGGAAAGTTTGAAACCTAAAGTCGCCGGAAAACCAAAAACTGCCTCCTTTGAAATTGCAGATACTCAAAAGAGCGCTTTTACAAATTATTTTGGAACTAAAGTCGATGTGAAAGTAGCCGGAAATGGTAAAGGAAAAATCACAATTCCATTTCACTCTGAAGAAGACTTCAAAAGAATCATTAAACTAATAAACGAATAGTGCATAAAATCATTTTCATAAGTCTGCTCCTTTTCACTTTAGGAAATCACACTGTTTTTTCCCAAACGGGAACAGAGGCGGTTTTGGTGGCAAAAGACACTTTGAAATCAAATGACATTGATCCGTTGACCCCAGCAAAAGCTGCTTTTTTCTCTGCAATTTTACCCGGATTAGGCCAGGCTTACAATAAAAAATACTGGAAAATACCGCTGGTTTATGGCGCCATAGGAACCAGTCTGTACTTTTACATCGACAGTAATAAAAAGTACCACCAATACAGAGACGCCTATAAAAGTCGCCTAGAAGGCTACACCACTGACGATTTAGCATTCTTAGACAACAATCGATTAATTGCTGGCCAAAAATTTTACCAGCGAAATCGTGATTTGTCCGCTTTGATAACAATTGCCTTTTACGCCCTGAATATTCTTGATGCGAATGTAGATGCAGCTTTATTACAATTTAATGTTGATGAAAACTTATCCGTAAGACCCGTTCTTTATCCAGATAATGTAACATTTAAGACGAATGTAGGACTAACATTTAATTATCAGTTTTAGACACAAAACCGGAAAGCTTAAATACAAAAAAAAGAACCGCTGCTTATGTTATTAGTTACTAAAATAGGAAAGAAATATTTTTTTATCCTCACTACCGTTTTACTGCTGCTCACCTTAGTGAATTATTCAGAAATTAAAGCGTTTGATTCGATCCGAATGAATGATTTCTTTTCTGGTTTTATCGCCGGTCTTTTAATAGGATTACTACTAATAGGAATTGTACACTATTCAAAAAAAAATAAAAAATGAAAATTGCGCTTTTAGGATACGGAAAAATGGGTCAGGTAATTGAACGGATTGCACTGGAAAGAGGGCATGAAATCGTTTTGAAAAAAGAGAAAAAGAACACTTTTGATGGACTTTCAGCAGCTGATGTGGCTATTGATTTCAGTGTTCCAACTGCTGCAGTGAGCAATATTTCCAGTTGTTTCCAGGCCAATGTGCCCGTTATTTCAGGAACCACAGGATGGCTGGAACAGTATGAGGAGATGGTGGCACTTTGTAATCAAAAAAAAGGCGCTTTTATTTCCAGTTCTAACTTTAGTTTAGGAGTAAATATTTTCTTTGAACTCAATGAATATCTGGCTAAAATCATGTCGAAATTTGACACGTACAAAGTAGCGATTGAAGAAATTCATCATACCCAAAAACTGGATGCACCTAGCGGAACTGCTATTTCATTGGCCAACGGAATACTTGCAAATAGTTCTTACACCAACTGGACCTTAGAAAAACCGGAAGCAAATCACTTGAGCCCAAACGAACTGGAAAAACAAATTCCTATAAAAGCCAAAAGAATTGGTACAATACCTGGAACGCATACCGTTAATTACAATTCTGCTGTGGATGCAATCGAAATGAAGCACACCGCGCACAATCGTGAAGGATTTGCGCTTGGGGCAGTCATTGCCGCTGAATGGATTGTAGGAAAGCAAGGCGTTTTCACAATGAAAGATGTATTAGAATTAAAATAAAATTATTCACCTGTTTGAGTACATTTCTAGCGAAACAATCTTAAATCTCAAACTTAAAACAAAAAACTATGTCAGTATATCAATGGTTTATATTTTTTCTGCTAGTCCAGATTGTTCACTTTCTAGGAACTTGGAAACTATATGAGAGCGCCGGCAGAAAACGTTGGGAAGCCGCTATTCCCGTTTACAATGCAATTGTTTTAATGAAAATAATAGGACGTCCCACTTGGTGGACTGTATTGCTATTTATTCCAATCATCAATCTCATTGTATTTCCGGTAATCTGGGTAGAAACGCTACGCAGTTTTGGAAAACGATCCGGATTAGACACTTTTCTGGGAATAATTACTTTTGGATTATATATATACTACATTAATTATACCCAAAAATTAAATTATAATGCTGACAGAAGCCTTAGTCCTGAAAACAAAACGGCAGACACTATTAGCTCCTTGCTTTTTGCTGTAATTGTAGCCACAGTTGTTCATACCTATTTCATTCAACCGTATACCATCCCTACCTCCTCCTTAGAAAAATCCTTATTAGTCGGTGATTTTCTATTTGTAAGTAAAATGAATTATGGTGCAAGAGTTCCCATGACCACAGTAGCATTCCCAATGGTACACGACTCTATTCCTTTGACAAAAAGTAAATCATACCTCATCTGGCCACAATTGCCGTACATGAGACTGCCCGGCATTCAGAATATTGATCGTACGGATATTGTTGTGTTCAACTGGCCAGTAGATACCGTTTATAGATTTTTTGATACTTCAAAAAGACGTGCCTACAAGCCCGTTGACAAGAAATCGAATTATGTAAAAAGATGTCTGGGAATCCCTGGAGACAGCTTGTCCATAAAGGATGGCATGATTTATATTGATGGCAAACTCTTGCAAATGCCCGAAAGAGCTAAACCACAGTTCTCTTATAAAGTAGCTCTGGACGGAAAAACACCTATCGATTTTGAATCAATATTTAAGGATTTAGATGTGACGGATCCTGCTGGATTTATAGATCAAACAAAAAGAGACACCCTTTTTCTGAGTGCCTTGACTGAAGCAGGTGCAGAACGATTAAAAAACACACCAGGTATCACGACTGTAATCAGACAGATAGCAAAGGATGCGGACAACACAATCTTCCCGCATATCAATAAATGGAATCGTGATAATTTTGGCCCAATTTACATTCCGGAAAAAGGAAAAACGGTTGCGTTAACCACTGAAACGCTGCCTTTCTATAAAGCAATCATTACTGATTATGAAATGAATGAGGATGGTAAAAAAAATGATCTAAAGGTTACAGGAAACGAAATCAGATTGAACGGTGCCGTTGTAAAAACATACACCTTCAAACAAAATTATTACTGGATGATGGGAGACAACCGTCATAACTCTGAAGACAGTCGTTATTGGGGATTTGTACCCGAAAATCACATTGTAGGGAAACCTATATTTATATGGCTCAGTATCGATCCTAACGGCAAAGGATTAGAAAAAGTACGCTGGGACAGGGTTTTCACAACGGTTAGCGGTGAAGGGCAACCGCAGTCGTATTTTAAATTATTTCTGTTAGGACTCGTTATTTTCTTCGTAGGAGAATATTTTTGGAAAAAAAGAAAAGAGGCGAAAAATTAGTCCAAAGTTCAAACGTCCAAAGTCATCAAGTTAGCATCTAATCTAACTTTATGACTTTGGACATTATAACTTTAAAAACTTTAGACAAATATGAATATTCTCATACACCCAACTTACTTCCCCTCGATTAGCAATTTTGCTGCCATGGTACAATCGGAGAGCATCACCTTTGAGGTTGCCGATAATTTTCAGAAACAAACCAATCGCAACCGCGCTTATATTTATAGTCCCAATGGGATTCAGCTGTTGAATATTCCCGTGAAGCATTCAAAAGAAAGTCATCAAAAAACTAAAGACATCAAAATCGAAACCGACTTTGACTGGCAAAAACAGCATTTCAAATCATTGGAAGCCGCCTACAGAAGTTCTCCTTTTTTTGAATATTTTGAAGATGACATTCGTCCCATTTTTGAAAAAAAACAACTATTTTTATTGGATTTAAATTTTGAAATTGTAGCCCTTCTATCCAAATGTTTCCGAATAAAACTGGATTATACTACAACCACGGAATACTTTCATGAGGTTGATACCGAGACAATTACCGACTTAAGAGCTTTGGTCAACGGAAAAAAAGACGTTTCGATATTTGAAAACTACACACAGGTTTTTGATGATAAACATGGTTTTATCAACAATTTGAGTGTTCTGGATTTGCTGTTTAATGAAGGAAAATACGCGATGGATTATTTAAAAAAACAAGAATTGATTATCAAATAAAGCATTTTTCTACTTGCTACTCATAAGACAATCGTGCCATAATAGGAAAATGATCCGAGTTAATAAATCGAGGAAAGTTTTCAAATTTCTTTACTGACATTTTCTCATCGGCAAAAATATAGTCAATTCTGGCCGGGTAATACCTGAATTTATACGTCTCTCCAAAACCGGTTCCGGCTTCTTCAAAACTGTCTTTCATGTTGCCCTTTATGTTACGGTACACGTAAGAAAACGCACTATTATTCATATCTCCGCAAATAATTGTAGGGTAAATACATTTCATTTTGTGTTCCTTAAAAATCTCTGCTTGCTGTTGCTGTTGTTTGAACGCTTTGCTGATTCTGATAAAAAGCATTTGCGATTTTTGTTGATTAATGACCTCAATATTTTCATCAATTTCATCTACATCGGGAGAAATTTTGATAGATTGTAAATGCATGTTATAGACTCTGATAATGTCCTTTCCTTTTTTTATATCAGCAAAAATCACATTATTACTGGAGTTAGGAAACGTTATTTTCCCTTGATTAAGGATTGGAAATTTTGAAAATATTGCTTGTCCTGTTTTAATTTTATCACCATTCATAAAAATATAACGATGTGGATATACCTTTAAATCAATATTACCCGAAGATGAAAATTCCTGAATACACACTATATCTGGATTCTTATCATTTATAAAGTTTAAAATATCTGAGGGCACATCATCTCTATCGATCCACTTAAAAACATTTAGCAAGCGCACATTGTAGCTCATTATAGTAAAATCTTTTTCTTCTTTAATTACTTCCGGTGCTGAAAACTTATAGAATTTATTTATAAAAGTAATGCCAATCAATAATACTAAACCCGATACAATCAACTGTTTTTTGAATTGTATGGCCCAATACATAAAAAACAAGCCGTTTAATATAAAAAAAAGAGGCATAAAAAGTGTCAAAACTGACAAAAAAGGAAACGATTTAGGGGCTAGAAAAGGCAAAACATAGGCAGTAAAAGTCACAAGGGTAAGGACTATGTTCAAAAAAAACATTCCTTTATTAAACCATGAAAGATTTTTCATTTTTTTCTATATTTTATATTTAAACAAAAATGTTAACCACTTTAAAAAGCTTATTTACCTACTTTAAACAAGAACTCTTTCTCTTCTTTAGTCAAACTATCGTAACCGGACTGGCTGATTTTATCTAAAATCTCATCAATCTGTTGCTGTGCTTTATCTTTTTCAATTATTTTTGAAGCCGTTTTTTCAACAGGTTTACGGTAATTTTTGTGTACTTTTTTGAACGGTGTAGTAGGTTTTTTACGAAACAAATTTGTAAAAAAATCTAAACTACGAGATACAATTGTACTTAAATCCGTTCCATTTTGAAGCAATTTAATAAAAATAAAACCAAAAAGAGCTCCGGAAAGGTGAGAAATATGTCCACCCATATTTTCGGAACGCAGCTGCATCAAATCAATAATAATAATTACAGCGGTTATATGCCATAATTTGACATTTCCAATAATCAAAAGCTGTACGCTCATCAACGGATAATAAGTTGTAACAGCTACTAAAATACCCATGATAGCAGCTGAAGCCCCTACCATTGGTGCATTGATATTTAAAACATAAAACACCAGAATATAACAAATCCCCGCAAAAATGGCACTCAGAAGATACAAGCCCAACAACTGTTTGGAGGTAAAAAACGTCATAAACAATCTGCCTGAAAAATTCAAAACAATCATATTAAAAACAATATGCATGATGCCGCTGTGAAAAAAAGCATACGAAAGCAACGACCATGGTTTCCAGAGCAAATCCAACGGATTAGACGACAAACTCACATATTGAACATGATCAATATGGACACTCAACACGGATAAAAGTGCAAAAAACAACCACGGAAGCACAAACAAAGCGACATTCCAAAAGAGTAGCTGAGTCACTATTCCTCCCATTTTGTATTGTAATTTCAGGTCGTCGATAATATTCATAAGTTAATTGGGATTTAAGAGCTGCTGTTTAGGTTATATACTACTTTAAAAGCTGTTAGACTTTTAATTCCAACGGTTCTTATTGAACTGATTTTTCTTCCAGTACCACGTAATAATAAAACCAAATAAGGCGCCACCAACGTGGGCAAAATGGGCAATTCCGCCACCACCAAAAATTGATTTTCCTGAAATACCCAGGTACAAATCGATTAACACTAAACCCGGAACAAAATACTTTGCTTTTATGGGTACAGGAATAAACATCAAAGACAACTCAGCATTAGGAAACATAAAGGCAAAGGCTACTATCGTTCCGTAAATAGCGCCAGAGGCTCCCACTGCAGTACCTACATAGGCACTTGTGAAATTCTGAAAATCAGAAACCGCTAAGATCTCCTGCCATCTGGTATCAATCTTACCTTCGTTCAAAATTTGCAAAATTTCTTGTTTAGAAAAACCATTAGCCATTAGCGTATTCAATCCGTCTTGAAAATAGTAATAATTGACTCCGGTATGCAACAACGCTGCACCTAATCCGCAGGAAATATAGAAAAACAAGAATTTCTTACTTCCCCACATTTGCTCTAAAGCAGATCCAAATGAATATAACGCAAACATATTGAAAAAAATATGCATAAAACCGCCATGCATAAACATGTGCGTCACCGGTTGCCACAATTGAAAACTTGGGTTTTCCGGAAAATACAATGCTAATATTTTATAGGCGGGCTCTTTTATAATCAGTGTCCCTACAAAAAACAATACATTGATAATAATTAATTGTTTAACGGTTTCAGTAACGTTTCTCATAATGCAAATTTTTTATCTAAATCTTCCACACGCATGGTGATGAAAGTGGGTTTATAGAATGGGGAAACATTTGGGTCTTTACAGGCAAAAAGTCCGTTGACCAAATTTTCCTGTTCTTTTTCTGTCAGGTGTGTTCCTGTTTTCACGGCTAAACTTTTGGCCATCGATTTGGCAATCGTATCGTTCTGGCTGAAACTGCTTTCTGGAATTCCGTCCTGCAAATCACTTAATAATTGTTCTAAAACCAGTGAAACTTCACTCTCCGTTACATTTACCGGTATTCCTGAAATAACAATATGATCGGTGTTATTTTCTTCAAAAACAAATCCGGTATTCATTAATGATAATTGTAATTCCCCGATAAGCTCCATTTCGCTTGACGAATAAAATAGGTTCAAAGGAAATAATAACTGCTGACTTGAGGCTTGATTAACCGTCATATTGACCAAAAACTGCTCATACAAAACACGTTGGTGCGCCCGCTGCTGATCGACAATTACCATTCCGGATTTGATGGAGGAAACAATATATTTTTTATGTATTTGATACGTTTTATGAACAGAATGCTCCACTTCTTCGTCATTAAATAAAGACGAGGTAACTTCTTCATTTTCGAAAGTCAAATGCCCTATTTCATCCGTATCCTGTTTTAAGCCTACGTATAAACTTTCCCAATTAGCGGTTGGTTCTGGTTTTCTATAACTGGAAAATTGCTTACTGGGTTTTTCTTCGGAAAACGGATTGAAGTTGCCATCTACCTGAATCGTCGGTGTAGCACCTTCTAAATCTTTGTAATGATACGGCGTATCTAAATTAGAATCGCGATCAAAATCTAACACTGGAGCCACATTAAACTGGCCCAAACTATGCTTTATCGAAGATCGTAAAATAGCATATAAAGCATGTTCGTCATCAAACTTAATTTCCGTTTTAGTGGGATGAATATTGATATCAATAGTGTTGGGTGGCACTGACAAATATAAAAAATAACTGGGCTGCGCACCGTCTTTCAAGATTCCGTCATAGGCAGCCATAACCGCATGATGCAAATAACCGCTTTTTATAAAACGGTCATTGACAAAGAAAAATTGTTCTCCACGATTTTTTTTGGCAAATTCTGGTTTGCTTACAAATCCTTGAATTGTTACAATTTCAGTTTCTTCCTGAACCGGAACTAATTTTTCATTGGTTTTACCTGAAAAAATATTCACAATTCGTTGTCGTAAAGTTGATGGAGGCAAGTTGAACATTTCACTGCCGTTGTGATAAAATGTAAAATGTATTTTTGGATGAGCCAAAGCCACACGCTGAAACTCATCCACTACATGGCGGTATTCTACGGTGTCCGACTTTAAGAAATTCCGTCGTGCTGGAATATTAAAAAACAAGTTTTTCACGGCAAATGAAGTTCCTTTAGGCAAAACAGCTACCTCTTGAGATACGAATTTACTGCCTTCAACAATAATATGGGTTCCAAGTTCTTCCTGATCTTGTTTGGTTTTCATTTCCACATGGGCAATTGCCGCAATAGATGCTAATGCTTCGCCACGAAACCCTTTGGTATGCAGTGAAAATAAATCTTCGGCATGACGGATTTTGGAGGTAGCATGGCGCTCAAAACACAAACGCGCATCAGTAACACTCATCCCTAAACCATTGTCAATGACTTGAACCAATGCTTTTCCGGCATCTTTAATAATTAGTTTGATATCCGTTGCTCTGGCATCTACCGCGTTTTCGAGCAATTCTTTGACTACCGAAGCGGGTCTTTGAACGACTTCGCCAGCAGCAATTTGATTGGCAACATGATCCGGAAGTAATTGAATTATACTCGACATTAAAAAAATTAGGTTTAAAGTTTATCCCTTTGACTGTACTTCGACTTCGCTCAGTATAGACTTCTCCGGGCGACAATAGTTTATTATAAAACCAAGAAGCACAAATTTAATGAATTTCTACGGGGAATGGTAGCGTATTTAATCATAAATAAAACAAAAAACCTATACTATATATGCAATAGTATAGGTTAAAGAATTATAAATTTTTATTCTTATTCTTTTAATTCCAATGGCAAATTTTCAATTTGCAAAGCACCGGGAGACAATAACTGTTGGTTATCAAACTGATGATTCAAAGAAGCCTGCTGGCGGATATACGCCATTTTTATAGCAGCAATAGCTGCTTCAGTCCCTTTATTTCCATGAATTCCTCCGCTTCTATCAATTGATTGTTGCATGGTATTATCTGTCAAAACACAAAAGATAACCGGAACATCCGTTTGAACATTCAAATCTTTTATTCCCTGCGTAACGCCTTCACACACAAAATCAAAATGTTTGGTTTGTCCTTGGATGACGCACCCTATAACAATAACAGCATCCACATTTTGAGTTTGCAACATTTTTTTGGCTCCATAGACAAGTTCAAAACTCCCTGGAACATTCCACCGTATGATTTGTCCGGAAGGAACTTCATTTTCTAATAATGTCTTGAATGCCCCATCAAAAAGCCCTTCGGTGATGGTGTCATTCCATTCTGCAACTACAATTCCGAAACGAAATTTTTTCGCATCTGGAACCATATTTTTGTCATACTCGGATAAATTTTTATTTTCGGTAGCCATCTTATTTAGTTTTCAGTCGCAGTCGCAGTATGCAGTTTCTGGAAACTAAAAACTGTGACTATTAACTTTTATATTATTGTGCCAATCCTATTAAAACGTCAACTGAAGCAGCTTCTGGAGCGCCCTCATAATTTTCTTTGATGTCAGTAAAATATTTCAATGCCTCTTCTTTATTTCCTAGAGCCAAAGCTGTTTTTCCGGCCTTCAATAAGAAACGTGGTGTTGTAAAATCATTTTTATTAGATCCTGCCGCTTTCACATAATTCTCTAACGCTTCTTTTGGTTGATTTTTTTGAGAATAAGCATCTCCAATTGCTCCTTTTGCCAACGCACTTAAAACAATATCATCCGATTTAAATTTACCTAAATAATCAATCGCTTCAGTATATTTTCCGGTATTCAAATAGGCAATTCCAGCATAATAATTAGCTAAATTTCCAGCATCAGTTCCAGAATATTCATCTGCAATTTTCAGGAATCCAAATTTACCTTCTGAACCATTCAAAGACAGCTTATATAAGGAGTCACTTGCCACTCCATCAGTTGCTTTTTGAAAATTTTGTTGTGCCACGAACATTTCATTAGCGGCTTCCTCTTGTTGTGGCGCAGCAATAAATCTTTGGTAGGCTAAATATCCAATAGTAAATAGGGTAGCAGCGGCAACTAATCCAATAATAATTTTTTGGTTTTTAGCTACCCAATCCTCCGTTATTGTAGCGGTTTGATCTAATTTAGAAAATACTTCTGCTGTTGTACTGTCCTTATCATCAATTACTACTGCTTCAACGCCGTCTTTTGTTTCTTTTTCTTTTGGTGCTTTATATCCTCTTTTATTGTAAGTAGCCATTTAAATTTAATTTAGTGAGTCGCAAAAATAAAATTTTTATTCAAACCCACACAAAAAATATGCTTTTATATTTAAAAAAAATATCTTATCAGATTCTTTGTTTCCAAAGACAAAATAATTCTCATAGAAAAAACAGAAAAGACGGTTTTATCGATATTTTTCAATAATTTGCACCCACTTTGAAAAGTCTGTTCAAAAACAGCAAAGTTCTCAATACCAGTAAGCCTTACCCATGTATTTAAAAAAAATTTCACTGTTCAATTATAAGAATTTTTCTGAAGCTAATTTTGATTTTGACTCTAAAATAAATTGCTTTGTAGGTAAAAACGGTATTGGCAAAACAAATGTGCTCGATGCAATCTACCATTTATCGTACGGAAAAAGCTATTTTAATCCATTGGCGGTACAAAACATCAAACATGGAGCCGAATTTTTCGTTATAGATGCTGCATTTGAAAAAAACGAAAGAACGGAACAAATTGTCTGCAGCCTTAAAAAAGGACAGAAAAAAATATTGAAACGCAACGGCAAAGCCTACGACAAATTCTCAGATCATATTGGGTTTATTCCTTTAGTGATTATTTCTCCGGCCGATAGAGATTTGATTGTGGAAGGCAGCGAAACCCGACGGAAATTCATGGACAGTGTGATTTCGCAACTGGACTCCCACTATTTACAGCAACTTATTCAATACCAGAAAGTAATGAGTCAGCGCAATGCTTTGTTGAAATATTTTGCGTTAAATCATGTTTTCGATACTGACACGCTCTCCATATATAATGAACAACTCAATGGTTTTGGAAACTATATTTTCGAAAAAAGAAAAGCATTTATAGAACAATTCATTCCTATTTTCAATACCCATCATCAAGCTATAACGGGTTCACAGGAAACCGTGCAACTCGTTTACGAAAGCCATTTATTCGAAAAAGACTTGTTGACCCTTTTACAGGAAAACATCAATAAAGACCGAGCGTTACATTATACGAGTGTAGGAATCCATAAAGACGATTTAGCCTTTGAAATTGACCAACATCCAATAAAGAAATTTGGCTCGCAAGGCCAACAAAAATCGTATTTGATCGCTTTAAAATTAGCGCAATTTGAGTTTTTAAAAAAACAAAGCGGTGTAAAACCAATTCTGTTATTTGATGATATTTTTGACAAATTAGACGAAAGTCGCGTGGCCAAAATAATCGAAATGGTCAACAGCGATACTTTTGGTCAACTTTTCATTTCAGATACCCATCCGGAACGTACGGAAGTTATTCTAAAATTGACCCATCAGAGCTATAAAATTTTCAACTTATAACTTTTATTTAGTACTTTATAAGGCCTGAAAATTGAAAAAACACCTAATTTAGCGTATTCAATTATAAATCAAATTACAATGAAATTCAGTTCAATATTCGTATTAATCATATCTTTTGCTTTTTTATCTTGTAATGGACAAGCATCAAAAGAAAGTCAAACTATCGATGCAAAAGCTTTTAGCGAAAAAATTGCGGCAACACCAAATCCACAAATTCTGGATGTACGAACGCCTGCGGAATTTTCGTCAGATCATATCGATAAAGCCGTAAATGTAGATTGGCTCGGAGACAGCTTTGTTGCAGGCACCGAAAAACTAGACAAAACAAAACCTGTTTTCGTGTACTGCAAAAGCGGCGGAAGAAGTCAAAGTGCCGTTGAAAAACTGGAAGAACTTGGCTTTACAAATGTTTACCAATTACAAGGCGGAATATTAAAATGGGACGCTGCAGGACTGTCTAAACCAAGCAACAAAATCACTGGAATGACTTTGCAGGACTACAATAAATCAGTAGACTCTGATAAAAAAATATTGGTTAGTTTTTATGCAGAATGGTGTGCGCCATGCAAAAAAATGACGCCCTACATCACAAAAATGCAAACTGAACTAGCAGATAGCGTAACCATCATACGATTGGATGCCGACAAAAACAAAACCTTAATGACCGAAATGAAAATCAGTGAACTTCCTACTCTATTATTATATGAAAAAGCAGCTGTAAAATGGAGAAAATCCGGTTTCATTAGCGAAGAAGAATTAAGAAAACAAATACAATAGTACAAGATGCTTTCAAAAGAAACACTACAATTTCTTGATGATTTAAAAGCCAATAATAATCGGGATTGGTTTCTGGAAAACAAAAAACGCTACGAAAGGTTCAAGAAAGACTACCAACAACTAGTTGGGGATTTACTGGACGCGATGAAACCTTTGGATCCATCGCTGGAAATGCTAGAAGTTAAAAATTGTACGTTCAGAATCAATCGCGACATTCGGTTTTCTAAGGACAAAACGCCTTACAAATCGCATTTGGGAATCTGGCTTTCGTCTGGTGCGAAAGGGCTGAATCGTTCCGGCTATTACATTCATCTGGAAAAAGGCGCGAGTTTTATTGCCGGCGGATTGTACTGCCCGGAATCCGAAGATTTAAAAAAAATGCGCAAAGAAATAGCATTTTTTCATGAGGATCTGGAAGCTATTCTTGAGAAGAAAGATTTCAAAAAAGAATTTAACAACTTTGATCGTAATGAAAAAAACACCCTGAAAAACCCGCCACGAGGGTACGAAAAAGAACATCCGGCTATTGAATTATTAAAACTAAAAAGTTTTGAGTCTTCACAGAAAATTGATTTTTCGGCAGCTGCCAAAAAAGATTTTGTTGCCGTAATGAGTCAAAAACTGATTGTGCTAAAACCATTGAACGATTTCATCAATCGAGCCTTAACTTCCGAGTAATTCAAATGATATCGACAAAAAAGAGAAGGATACTTTTTTTGGGGGAATCCTACAGAGCCGATGCCATCACCTGGATGAATGGACTCAAGGAATTTGGTGATTTCGAAATTATAACATGGGAATTAAAAACGCCTAGCGATAGTTTTAAGAACCGAATACTACGGATTTTCGAATTTAAATTTGCTTTTTTTAAAATTAGAAAACTTATTCAATTGCAAAAACCGGATATGGTAATCGCGGAACGAACCACCAGTTATGGTTTTCTTGCTGCATTGTCCGGAGTAAAACCAGTTGCAATCGCACAACAAGGCGGAACGGATTTGTGGCCGGAAAAATCTATTTCACTTCCATTAAAAAAAATAATTCAGCATTACGCTTTCAAAAAAGCCGATTTAATTCACGCTTGGGGACCCGCGATGACTTCATCTATGCTGGAGGCTAAAGTTGACATGAGTAAAGTTTTGGTATTACCAAAGGGAATTGATTTGGTGCAATTTGGCAATCAAAAAACTGCCAATCCTGAAAAAATTTGCGCTATCGTCACCCGCTCTTTGATGCCTGAATACTGCCATGCTATTGTTTTAAAAGCGTTTGCTGTTTTAAATCAAAAAGGGATAGATTTCGTCCTTACCATTGTAGGAGACGGAACACAACTTTTTAAATTAAAAGAGTTAGCTAAAAAGTTAAACATTGAAAATAAAGTCAATTTTACCGGAAGAATTCTGAATACGGAATTGCCAAAGCTATTGCAAGAATCAAACATTTACATCAGTATGCCCGTAACGGAAGGCGTTTCGGCATCCTTATTTGAAGCAATGGCAACTAATTGTTATCCAATTGTAAGTGCTATTTCCGGAAATAAAAGCTGGATTAAACACCGCAAAAACGGGCAATTAGTCCCCGTAGATGATTACAATAAACTTGCCGAAGAATTAATTTGGGCATTTGAAAACGATAAATACCGAAACGAAGCTGTTTCTATGAATAGAAAAATTGTTGAAAAAAATGCTGATTATAGTATTAACATGAAGATTATTGCCCATAAATACCACGAATTAATCAACCAAAATCAATCCAATTAATTATGTGTGGAATTAATGGAATCTTGCATTTACAATCTCAGAAAAAAGTAAACGAACGCGTTCTTACTAATATGCGGGATTCTCTGGAACATCGCGGTCCGGATGACAAAGGATTATTTATAGCAAACAATATTGGTTTTGGACACCGAAGACTTTCAATCTTGGATGTTTCAGTAGACGGGCACCAGCCTTTCCTATCCGAAGACGGAAGATATGTGCTCATTTATAATGGCGAAATTTATAACTACAAAGAATTTTATCCAGAGTTAAAAAGTAATGGATTTGATATCAGAACGACCTCAGACACGGAGGTTTTGATGAAATTATTTCAATTGTACGGTTTAAAAATGCTCCACCGCCTAAATGGTATGTTTGCTTTTGCTGTTTGGGATACATTAGAAAAAAAGCTGACTCTTGTTCGAGACAGAATGGGCGTTAAACCGCTATATTATTCTTTTTATAACGAAACATTTTATTTTGCATCAGAACAAAAAGCACTTTTCACGGCTGGAGTTCCGCTTAAAATGGCGCAAGACGGACTGGAAGAATATGTTTTTAACCGATTTGTAGCTGGAGAAAACACGCTGTACCTAAACGTAAAAAAGGTATTGCCTGGCAATAGCCTAATTATTGAAGAAGGCGGAAAAACCATTATAGAAAACTGGTGGAATCTAAAAAAGGAAATTCAAAACCACCCTGAAATAAAAAATCCGGTCGAATGGTTTCGGGAAACCTTTGATGATTCAGTTAAAATGCGCATGGTAAGTGACGTGCCTGTAGGTGTTTTATTGAGTGGTGGACTGGATTCCTCCTCTGTTTTAGCCTCGTTACACCATCAAAAATATAAAGACATTCAGACGTTCAATATGGGTTTCAAAGAAAAGGAACACAATGAAGCGCATTTAGCAAAAATGATGGCCGAGAAGTTCAATTATGGATTTCACACCATGCAATTAGAAGATGAGAATCTTTATGATCAGTTAATACGTTCCACTTATTTTCAGGATGAACCCATCATGCATTTAAGCGAACCACATATTTTAGCAGTGTCTCAAATGGCAAAACCTGCCGTAAAAGTATTGCTTTCCGGCGAAGGTGCTGATGAGTTAATGGGTGGTTATGTACGCTACAAAGCTTTGAAATATCCGTCTTTGTTAAATTCAATTGCAACCATCAGCAACATCGAATTATTTTCTAAAAAACCGAGGTATGAAAAGCTGCGTCGTTATGCTCAAATTAGTAAAAAATCTGATTTGGTTATTTATAATGGCTCTAATATTTATCCAAATGATATTGCGGAAACTTTTGGTATTAATACCCCTCCAGAAAACGAATACCGAAAACAAATTTATAAAGAAGCGAAATCTTTGTATCCAGATAACTTGCGGAGACAAGCCCTTTATTTTGACCAACACACCTATTTATGCTCACTTCTGGACAGGAACGATCGCTGTACAATGGGCGCATCCATTGAGTGTAGAGAACCATTTTTGGACCCAAGATTAATTATTGGTCTAGGATCGTTGGATGACAAGTGGCTCTTCTCAGGGAAAAAATGGAAATTCATTCTAAAAAAAGCAATGGAAGAACGTTTACCAAATGAAATTCTGAATTTCAGAAAAGTAGGTTTGAGTGCGCCTTGGGGCGATTATATCACAAAGAGTCATACCTTTAAAGATGAACTAGAGTCTTTCGCAAAAAGTGATCTGTTTCAAATCCCTTATTTTGAACATATTCACATCCAGAAACTGATAATGAATTTACAAAAAGGAGACACCAGAATGACGCCGTACATAATGCCGTTGTTTATGATGCATATCTGGATGAAAACGTATGCAACTAAATTTTAATCCTTACTTTTGGTGCAGGATTCAACAACACAAAACGCCCTTTCTTTTATGGAAATAGTACCTAATTTCTCTTTAAAAAAATACAACACATTTGGTATTGAAGCCAAAGCAAAACAGTTTGTCGCCATTCATTCTATACAGGATTTGATAACTATTTTACAAGAAAATAAAACGCAGCAAAAATTTATTTTGGGCGGAGGTAGCAACATGCTTTTGACAAAAGACATTGATGCCCTTGTGATTCATATCGATTTGAAAGGCAAAAAAATCCTTGAAGAAAACGAAGACTTTGTGTGGGTCAGAAGTCAGGCGGGCGAAAACTGGCATGAATTTGTGCTTTGGACCATCGATCAAAATTTTGGAGGATTAGAAAACATGTCACTAATTCCCGGAAATGTAGGGACTACGCCGGTCCAAAACATTGGTGCTTACGGAACTGAAATCAAAGATACTTTTGTTTCCTGTGAAGCAATGACGGTAGCAAATCAGGAAATAAAAATTTTCACAAAGGACGAATGTCATTTTGGTTACCGGGAAAGTGTTTTCAAAAACGAAATAAAAAACCAATACATCATTACATCAGTTGTTTTTAAATTGACTAAAAAGAACCATAAAATCAATACTTCTTACGGCGATATTTCGGCTGAATTAACCAAAAATAACATCAGCAATCCGACTTTAAAGGACGTCAGCAATGCTGTAATTACCATTCGACAAAGCAAATTACCCGACCCGGCAGTATTGGGAAACAGTGGCAGTTTCTTTAAAAATCCGATTCTGTTAAAATCCGATTTCGAAAAAATTTACAAGAAATTTCCTGAAATGAAATATTTTGATATTTCAGAAACTGAAGTAAAAGTTCCTGCTGGATGGCTGATAGAACAGGCCGGTTTCAAAGGAAAACGTTTTGGCGATGCCGGAATCCATAAAAATCAAGCGCTGGTTTTAGTGAATTATGGTCATGCAACCGGACAGGAAATTTTGAATGTTTCTAAAAATATTCAGGACACTATTTTTAAAATTTTTGGCATCCATATTGAGGCCGAAGTAAATGTGATTTAGGTGCTAGGCATTAGTCCAATAAATTTTAAAATCGTTTTACTAATCCCTATTCCTAATTCCCAAAAACCCAATCCTAAAATGTACACTCCAGAAATCTACAAAAACGAAAATCAGGAAGAAATCAAAAAATTTCTGCAAGAGAATAGTTTTGGTATTTTAATCAATCAAACCAATGGGAAATTGTGTGCCACACATATTCCTTTGGAACTGGAAACCAACAAAGAAGGCAAGGAAATTTTATGTGGGCACATTTCTAAAGAAAACCCACAATGGAATGGTTTTATAGACAACGACGAAATTTTAGCTGTATTTTCCGGACCTCACAGTTATATTTCTTCTTCTTGGTACGATCATGAAAATGTTCCAACATGGAACTATATTGCGGTTCATGTGTACGGAAAAATAAAAATTATTAAAGGAGAAGCCATCATTGAATCCTTAAAAAAACTGGTCGATAAGTACGAACAGAATTCTGAAAACCCGATTCGTATAGCAGATTTATCTAAAAAAACCATGATGCAAACTCGCGGTATTGTCGCCTTTGAAATTGAAATAACTGAAATTCAAGCCACAAAAAAATTATCTCAAAACAGAGACGAAAAAAACCATCAAAACATCATTTCTGAGTTAGAAAAAACAAAAGATTTTCAGTCAATAGCAGTTGCAAATGAGATGAAGAAATGCCTACTATAAATTCTTTTAAAAATCATAATTTATAATTTACAATTCATAATTCTATTCATACCTTTGCACTCTGCCGTCCCGAAGCTTCGGGATCGGGGATTTAAACACTCATTAAACTCAGATGCTTATACTAATTCTTTACTTTTTTATTTTTATTATTGCGGTTCAAATTTTATATTATCTAGGTGTTTTTGGGAAATTTGCTTTCGCCAAAATCCAAAAAATAACACCAAAAAGAATCCCCATTTCAGTTATTGTTTGTGCCAAAAACGAAGAAGAAAATGCAGCAAATTTCATCCCTTTACTGGCGGAACAAAACTATCCTGATTTTGAAATTGTCTTGATTGACGATGCCTCAAGTGATGCTACTCTGGCTATTTTTGAAGGTTTTGAAAAACAATATCCAAATATTCGTTTGGTAAAAGTACAAAACAACGAAGCCTTTTGGGGAAACAAAAAATATGCGTTGACATTAGGAATAAAAGCCGCAAAAAAAGAGTATTTACTATTCACTGATGCGGATTGTTATCCCACTTCAAAGGACTGGATAACAGCCATGAGTTCTCAATTTACGATGCAAAAAACTATCGTGTTGGGGTATGGGAAATATGAAAAAATTGCCAATTCTTTCCTGAATAAAATAATTCGTTTTGAAACTTTGTTAACCGCGATTCAATATTTTTCCTGGGCAAAAACAGGACATCCGTACATGGGTGTAGGAAGAAATTTAGCGTATAAAAAAGAAGAGTTTTTCAATGTAAATGGTTTTATTGATCACATGCAAATTCGTTCCGGTGACGATGATTTATTTGTAAACCAGGCGGCAAATGCTAGAAATACCACTATTGCTTTCACGCCGGAAAGCATTACGCTTTCCAGACCAAAAAAAACTTACAAAGACTGGCTGATTCAAAAAAGACGACATGTGGCTACGGCAAATTATTACAAACCTTTTGATAAATTACAATTAGGTCTGTTTTACTGTTCGCAATTGTTATTCATTTTATTGCCCATTGTATTGCTGTCTTTTCAATTCCAATGGATATTAGTGCTTAGTTTAATTGCGCTTCGGTATCTTGTAACATGGATTGTCATCGGATTTTCGGCAGGCAAATTAAAAGAAAAAGATGTTGTATATTGGTATCCAATAATTGAATTGGTATTGCTATTTACTCAAATCAATATTTTTATAACAAATACATTCTCAAAACCAGTCCATTGGAAATAAACGAACAGATAGAAAAAGCAAAACAAGGCGATCAAGTTGCCTTCACTTTTCTGTTGAATCATTACTGGAATGAAGTATATGGTTTTATGCTGAAACGCACCGAAAACGAAACCAATGCCGAAGATATCACCATTGAGACGTTCTCGAAAGCTTTTGATAAAATAGCCACTTACAATGCGGAATTCCAGTTCAACACCTGGCTTATTGCTATTGCAAAAAACGTTCACATCGATTTATTGCGGAAAAAAAAATCGAGTCTTTTTGTAGAAATTACCGATGAACACGATCAGCAAGCCTACAATATTGCCGACACTACTCCATCTGCGGAAGATGAATTGATAACGGAACAAAATCTTTCCCGATTACTGCAATTCATTAAAGAATTGAAACCCCATTATCAAGAGGTGATACAGTTGCGTTATTTTCAGGAAATGAGTTACCAGGAAATTGCAAACAAGATTGATGAGCCGCTAAGTAATGTCAAAATTAAGTTGCTTCGTGCCAAGAAATTATTGGCAGAAATCATTAAAAGTAGAAGGTAAATTTATCTTAAAAAATATAGCAAATCTATTTTTTGATTTTCAAATTTATTATCTAAACCAAAAAAATATAAAAGCCCCAAAATTATTATTGGAAATATCAAAAAGGGTAACTTACTTAAAAAGTTTATCTTGTTTTTTAAATTCAATATATGTCTATTATCAGACTCGTCACTATTCCAAAAAAAGTAAAATAAACTAACGGTCTTCCTATAATATCTCCTTCTTTATAATTACTTACATATCCTTGAGAATTTTCTACATCTTCACAACCATGAAAAACATATACTTCATTATTCCATAAAACTCTAACAAATTGAATAATTCCAAAAATGAAATAGAAAACAAATAGCAGATATAAAAAAGATTCCATTCATTTTGAAGCTTTTTTATACCTGATTTTTTTTACGAGTGTACCTTAATCTAATTGAGCTCTGATGGTAGTGGTATCCCTTGCCGCCATTTCGAGAAACATAGCAAAAAGCATGGATATACCGAAAATCAGAACGACTACTTCCTAAGAAAAGCGACTCTAGTACTGCCAAAGTATCCGTATCTCTTTATTCAAATAAACAACGAAACGAATCTACAAATAAACTCTATTCCTTATCTTTGTACTTTGAAAATTTAAATATGGAAATAGTTTTAGAAAATACTTTACCAACTGCAAAGCCAAAATGGTTGAAGGTAAAACTCCCAATAGGAAAAAAATACACTGAGCTTCGTGGCTTAGTGGACAAATATAGCTTAAATACAATTTGTGCCTCCGGAAGTTGCCCTAATATGGGTGAATGCTGGGGTGAAGGAACAGCAACTTTTATGATTCTGGGAAACACTTGTACGCGCTCTTGTGGTTTTTGCGGGGTAAAAACAGGAAGACCCGAAACCGTAGATTGGGATGAGCCCGAGAAGGTAGCGCGTTCTATCAAAATCATGAATATCAAACACGCCGTGATTACCAGCGTTGACAGAGATGACTTAAAAGATGGCGGCTCAATCATTTGGATAGAAACCGTAAAAGCCATTCGAAGAATGAACCCCAATATAACACTGGAAACGCTGATTCCTGATTTTCAAGGTATCGAAAGAAATATTGACCGTATCGTAGAAGCCAATCCTGAAGTAGTTTCGCATAACGTAGAAACGGTACGCCGATTAACCCGTGAAGTCCGCATTCAGGCAAAATACGACAGAAGTTTAGCCGTATTACGCTACTTGAAAGAAAAAGGAATTAAGAGAACAAAATCAGGTATTATGCTAGGTCTGGGCGAGCAGGAAGCCGAAGTTTTTCAAACCATGCGGGACTTGCGGGAAGCCAATGTGGATATTGTTACAATAGGTCAGTACTTGCAACCCAGCAAAAAACATTTGCCGGTAAAAGAATTCATAACACCCGATCAATTTGCAGTATACGAGAAATTTGGTTTAGAACTAGGGTTCCGTCATGTAGAAAGCGGACCATTAGTACGTTCCTCATATAAAGCACAAAAACATATTTTATAAATAGTTTATTCGTTTATTTGTTTAATCGGTTAACCAAATAAACGAATAAATGAATAAACGAATCCATTTGAAAACAAGAATTGCCATAAATGGTTTTGGAAGAATCGGCCGAAATTTATTCCGATTACTTTTAAACCATCCCTCAATAGAAGTTGTTGCCATAAATGATATTGCCGACAAGAAAACGATGGCCCATTTAGTGAAATATGATAGTATTCACGGGGTGTTACCCTTTACGGTCAGCGATGATGAAAAAGGAATTCTGGTAGACGGAAATCATTTTTTGTTTTTCCATGAAAAAACCATTTCCAATCTGGACTGGAAAAGTGTAGACATTGATTACGTAATCGAATCCACAGGTAAATACAAGACTTTTGAAGCGCTGAATGCCCATATCTTGGCTGGGGCCAAAAAAGTAATCCTTTCCGCACCATCAGAAGTAGACGCTATCAAAACAGTCGTTTTAGGTGTCAATGACTGTATACTTGACGGAACGGAAACCATTATATCAAATGCCAGCTGTACTACCAATAATGCCGCTCCAATGATCAAAGTAATCAATGACCTTTGCGGTATAGAACAAGCCTACATTACTACGATTCACTCGTACACCACAGACCAGAGTCTGCACGACCAACCACATAAAGACTTGCGTCGCGCCAGAGGAGCAAGTCAATCTATTGTACCCACAACAACTGGCGCTGCAAAAGCGTTGACAAAAATATTTCCCGAGTTTGAAGGTAAAATTGGCGGTTGCGGCATCCGGGTACCTGTCCCTGACGGCTCCTTGACTGACATCACATTCAATGTAAAGCGCACAGTAACAATACAGGAAATAAATGCCGCCTTCAAAAATGCTGCACAAACTACTTTAAAAGGTATTTTAGATTATACCGAGGACCCAATTGTTTCAGTTGATGTCATTGGCAATAAAAATTCTTGTATATTCGATGCTCAACTCACTTCGGTTATTGATAAAATGGTAAAAGTAGTTGGATGGTATGATAATGAAATTGGTTATTCATCCAGAATAATTGACCTAATACTATTGACAGAAAATAACCACGAAAAAATTTAATTACAAATGAATTATTTTTTCGTGTTTATTATTGTTTTTTAATCCTCACTGTTTCCTCAATCTACAGAGAAAACGGACAGTATTTTATATTACACTAGTTAAGGAACTCCAGCATTCAAACTAACAATTAAAAGAGGCACTGCTACACCCTCAAAAAGCAATCCTTTATGCGACTCGAAATAAAAACATAGAAGATCAAGCACTTCAGAATTATAATCTGGGTAAAATTTATTTTGATTTAAAAGAGTATGATAACGCCATAGAAACGTTCTCTAAGAGCGCGACTTTATTTTCAAGTTTTAAACCCCTCTGAATGCCATCAACGGAATTACCCATTTGTTATTGGTAGAAAACCCAAATGAAATTTAATCAACAATGCGCTAAAATTTACACAAAACGGAGCCGTACACGTAATTACCAAACTGCACTCTTTGCAGAATGAAAATGCAACTTTATATTATGAAATTACTGATACCGGAATTGGAATCCCCGAAGATAAACTGGCAAGTGTTTTTGACAATTTTTCCCAAAGTCCCATAGAAGTAAATCAAAAACATGGCGTCACGGGGCTAGGATTAACTATCGTAAAAAATTAATTAAAATACTGGGCGGCCAAATTAAACTAAAAAGTACTGTTAGGAGAAGGATCTACATTTTCATTCTTGCTGGACTTTAAAATAAGCGAACAACCACTACAAGAAGAAACCAAACCAAAAGCAAACTATGATTCAAAATTGTTGAATAAAAAATACTTTGGTAGAGGACAATAAAATCAACCAAATGATCACTAAAAAGATACTCATCAATAAAGGAATCATTTGTGAATTAGTTGACAATAGGGAAGATGCCATTGATTTAGTTCGAAAAAGCAAATTTGACTTGGTTCTTATGGACGCTCATTTACCGGGTATCAACGGCACAATCGCTACAGAATTGATTAGAATATTTGATAAAACCACCCCCATCATAGCGTTTACGGCGATCACATTGCATGAAAACCGCAAAATGCTCTTGTCTTTTGGAATGAATGAAGTCATTACAAAACCGTTCGCCCCAGAGGAATTTTACATAACAATCGCTGAATACATCTAGTCATTAATAGTTTAAAATCAATTCTTTAATAAGACTCCTCACTTGCGGTTCAGCTTTTTTTGCTGCTTCCAATACTTCATCGTGTGAAATAGTGCCAATACTTTCTTCATTACCCATATCCGTAATTACAGAAATTCCAAAGGTCTCCAGATCCATGTGACGGGCCACAATTACTTCAGGAACGGTTGACATCCCAACACAATCTGCACCAAGAATCTTGACCATTCTATATTCAGCCAAAGTTTCAAAAGTAGGCCCTTGAAGCCCCAGATAAATTCCTTCATGAACCTCGATATGAAGTTGCTTAGCTAATTCAGTCGCTTTTGCAATCATTTTTCTCGAATACGGCTCACTCATATTTACAAAACGAGGTCCAAAACGTTCGTCATTTTTCCCACGTAAAGGGTGCTCCGGCGTCATATTGATGTGATCCGTAAGCATCACAATAGAGCCTACTTTATAAGCCGGATTCACACCGCCTGATGCATTTGAAACCACTAATTTCTCAATCCCTAAAAACTTCATCACTCGCACCGGAAAAGTCACTTCAGTCATCGAATAGCCTTCGTAAAAATGAAACCGTCCCTGCATGGCCACTACTTTCTTACCGCCTATTGTTCCAAAAACCAAGGCCCCTTTATGACCTGGTACCGTCGATACAGGGAAATTTAAAATTTCATTGTAGGGCAGTGTATATTCTACCTTCATTTCATCGGTAAAACTCCCTAATCCTGATCCTAAAATCACACCATATTCTGGCGTAAAATCAATTCTTTGCTTAATGTAACTAACGGTTTCCTGTACTTGTTCCCACATAATCTGTAATTGTTTTATCAAAATTTTCACTCCCGGAAATAAAAGTACTTTTTATAGGCAGATAAAAGAGTTGTCCGCTTGGTAAACTTCCTTTCAATCGCATATAATCTTTTTCGGTAGTGATAATCATGTTGTTTTGAGCTAACTTTTTAATTTCTAAAATGTCTTTATCGGTAAAATTATGATGATCCGGAAAAGACAAACAGACCTCATTAGTATCCTTAAAATAGGCGAAAAATGGTTCCGGTTTTGCAATTCCTGCCACTAGTACCTTAGCAGCATCTTGAATTTCATTCCCCTTTATCTTTAAATTTTCACCATAAATATAACCATCGTATGCTATAAAAGTAAAATATAATTCTTGATTTTTACCAACTTTTAGCCTCTTTTTAATGTCATCCTGCTCCTCAAATGAAAGGTTATGAGGACATTTAGTCACCATAATCACATTCGCTCTTGCCGCTCCGCTTTGGCTTTCGCGTAAATTCCCGGTTGGCAACATCCAATCATCCGAATATAAATCACCATAAGAAGTCAATAAAATATAAAAACCCGCTTTTACTTTTCGATGTTGAAAAGCGTCATCAAGCAAAATCACTTCTGGTTTTATGGATTGCGAAAGCAATTGCTCTATTCCATTTTTTCTGTCGGCATCAACCGCAACTTGAATCGATGGGAATTTTTGATAAAACTGAAAAGGTTCATCTCCCAAGGTTTCCGCATTCGAAGTGGCTTCTGCCAAAATAAAACCTTTAGATTGCCTTTTATAGCCTCTACTTAGTGTAGCAATTTTATATTTATCCGAAAGCAAGCGAATCAAATATTCAATTTGGGGCGTTTTTCCGGTTCCTCCAACACTAAGATTCCCAACAGCAATAATGGGCAATTCAAACGAGTATGATTTTAAAACCCCTTTATCGAAAAGAAAGTTTCGAATACACGTTACTAAACCATACAAAACGGCAAAAGGGAATAGTAATTTTCGAAGTAAATTCATTTTACGAAAGTAGAATAAATTATCTTTGATTTAAAAATCTAACACAGATTTCACAAATTTTCGCAAATTAAAAATAACTTTGAATCTGTGTATAAATATATATCTGTGTAAATCAGAGTCAAAAACATGAAAATCAAAGAAATAATAGACGTACTCGAAGAAATGGCGCCACTCGCCTATGCTGAAGATTTTGACAATGTAGGACTATTGGTTGGCGATCAGGAAACGGAGGCTACAGGTATTTTAGTTTGCCATGATGCTTTAGAAAATATAATTGACGAAGCAATTGCAAAAAAATGCAATCTGGTGGTTTGTTTTCATCCCATCTTATTTTCTGGATTGAAAAAAATAACGGGTAAAAACTACGTGGAACGCGCTGTTATCAAAGCCATAAAAAATGACATAGCTATATATGCCGTTCACACTGCGCTAGACAATCATCAAGAAGGTGTAAATAAAATATTTAGTGATGCATTAGGATTAATACATACTAAAATCCTGATTCCAAAGCAAAACTTCATTCGGAAATTAGTAACCTACACGATTCCTAAAAATGCGGAAGAAGTACGAAATGCCCTCTTTGACGCAGGAGCGGGAACGATTGGGAATTATGCAAATTGCAGTTTTAATTCGAAAGGAATTGGAACCTATATGGGAAACGAGCACAGCAATCCGCAGGTTGGAGAACGATTTGAATTTGTACAAGGTGACGAAATCAAAATCGAAGTCACTTTCGAAAAACATTTAGAAAAAAAAATCCTGAAAGCCTTATTCAATAGCCACGCCTATGAGGAAGTGGCCTATGAAATTTATGAATTGCAAAACCAACACCAAAATATTGGCTTAGGCATGATAGGCGAATTAAAAAATCCCATGAATGAAAAAGAGTTTCTGCTTTTTGCAAAAGAAAAAATGGAGTGCGGCGGAATTCGGCATTCCGGTTTTACAGGTGCAACAATTAAAAAAGTAGCTGTGCTTGGCGGAGCGGGAAGTTTTGCCATAAAAAATGCAATTCAGGCCGGAGCAGACGCCTATTTGACTGCCGATTTGAAGTACCATCAATTTTATGAGGCCGAAAACAAGTTGCTTTTGGCCGATATAGGACATTTTGAAAGCGAACGTTATACAAAAAATTATATTGTTGAGTATCTTCGGAAAAAAATCCTTAATTTTGCAGTTATTTTATCAGAAGAAAATTCAAATCCAGTTAAGTACTTATAGAATATGGCGAATACGAAAGAATTAAGTGTTGAGGACAAGTTAAGAGCAATTTATGATTTACAACTTATTGACTCTAGAATTGACGAAATCAGAAACGTAAGAGGAGAACTTCCTTTAGAAGTAGACGATTTAGAAGATGAAGTTGCAGGTTTAAGCACCCGTTCAGAAAAACTGAAAGGAGAACTCGAAGTTGTTGAGGATCTAATCAAAGTAAAAAAGAATGCAATTGATGAGCACAAAGAGTCCATCAAAAAATATACTAAGCAACAAGAAACGGTTCGTAACAACCGAGAATTTAATTCGTTGACTAAAGAAATTGAATTTCAAGAATTAGAAATTCAGTTGTCTGAAAAACAAATTAAAGAAATGAAAGCTTCAATCGAACACAAGAAAGAAGTAATTTCTAGTTCTAAAGAAAGATTAGAAGCGAAGTCAAATCACTTAAAGCATAAAAAATCAGAGTTAGACGCCATTATGGCAGAAACAGCTAAAGAAGAAGCGTTCTTAACTGAGAAATCACAAGAATACCAAGCTTTAATAGAAGAACGATTGCTAAAAGCATACACTAGAATCCGAACAAGTGTTCGCAATGGTTTAGCTGTTGTTTCTATCGAAAGAGGAGCCTCTGCAGGATCTTTCTTCACGATACCCCCACAAACACAGGTAGAAATTGCTTCCAGAAAAAAAATCATTACTGATGAACACTCCGGAAGAATATTAGTCGACAGTGTATTGGCTGACGAAGAAAAAGAGAAAATGGAACAATTGTTTTCTAAATTCTAATTATAGTTAAGTCCCGATACCAATCGGGACTTTTTTTTTATGAAAAAAATACTTTATTATCTGTTTACTAAAACTATTGGATTATACGTAAATTTATTAAGCTACGTATTTCTTGACAAGGCAACCCAACTTGCTTATTCTCTTTTTAGCGAACCCCGAGAAGGCAGGCTTACTGCTGCAAAACTTCCTAAAATACTACAAGAAACAGCTGCGGAAACTTTTCAGCATAACGGACACGACATTCAAACCTATACTTGGAAAGGAAATAATACTGTAATACTCCTCGTGCATGGATGGGAAAGCAATGCCTCACGCTGGAAAAAAATGGTACCCTATTTAAAAAAATCCGGTAGTACAATCATAGCAATCGACGCTCCTGCTCATGGCTTATCAAGTGGAAAGGAATTTAATATTCCCCAATATGCTAAATCTATTGATTTTATAGTTCAAAAATTTAAACCGCAATACCTAATTGGCCATTCCTTAGGAGGAAAAACCTGCTTGTATTATCAATCTGTTTATCAAAACAACACTATTGAGAAAATGGTGATTTTAGGATCGCCGAGTGATTTCAAAATCATTCTCGATAATTATATTGCAATGTTGAGTTTAAACTCTAAAATTTCAAAAGGACTTGAAGCACATTATCTACACCATTTTAAACTAAAACTTGAAAAATTCTCAGCCAAGCATTTTGCTACTAAAATAAAAACAAAAGGATTAATCGCTCATGACACTAATGATACAGTTGTTTTATTTGAAGAAGGAAAAAAAATAGCCAGCACCTGGAAAAATTCTATTTTCATTGAAACTAATGGGTTAGGGCATAGCATGCATGACGATGGGTTGTATAAAAAAGTCTCCCGCTTTTTATTTGAAACGGAGTAGAACAAACACCATCAGAATAGTATTATCGTTATGCCATTTCTGCTTTGTCCAAATGACAAAGATTATACAAAACTCCTATAACTATTTCCAAATTCATTACTTTTGTATCATGGAAGAAAATCTAAAACGACTCAATAAATTCATAGGAGAAACCGGGTATTGCTCCCGCCGCGAAGCTGACAAAATCATTGCAGAAGGTCGAGTAACCCTCAATGGAGTCGTACCGGAATTAGGCACTAAAGTTTCACCAAATGATGAAGTGCGTATTGACGGTAAACTAATCCGTGAGAAAAATGAAAAACCTGTATATCTTGCTTTCTACAAACCGGTAGGAATTGAATGCACCACAAATCTGGAGGTTCGCGATAATATTGTAGATTACATTAATTATCCCACACGTATTTTTCCTATAGGACGATTAGACAAAGCCAGTGAAGGATTGATTTTTATGACCAATGACGGCGATATCGTCAATAAAATACTACGTGCAAGAAACAATCACGAAAAAGAATATACCGTAACGGTCAACAAACTCATCACCGATCGTTTTATTGAAAAAATGGGAAATGGCATACCAATTTTAGACACCGTCACCCGAAAATGTAAGGTAGAAAAAATTAGTTCTACCATTTTTAAAATCGTGTTGACACAAGGTTTAAACCGTCAAATTCGTAGAATGTGTGAATACCTGGGGTATGAAGTTACGGCATTAAAACGCATCCGAATTATCAATATTTCGCTGGACATTCCTGTGGGTCGTTTCCGTGATTTGACTGATACCGAAATCAAAGAATTAAACGAACTCATCGAACCTTCGATCAAAACCGAAGAAGCCAGTTTACCAAAAACAGAAGTACCAAAAAGAAGAACGGAATTTATCAAAAGAGATGATCCTAGATTTAAAGGACGAGGCGATTATTAAAAAACAATTATAAATAAAAAACCCAGAGCTAGTCTGGGTTTTTAGAAACCATTTTAAAGCGTACTGAATAGCACTTCACTCTAAAACAAATTACACGTTTGTACTGATTAAAAACCACAGTAGTATTTATCTATTTTACTTTCTCAGAGACTGTTCCGCCTTTGGCACTGGAAACGTTTACCGTTGCTCCTGAAGGATTTCCTTTAACGATCCATCTTACTTTTACATTACCCATCCCTTCAATAATAGGTACTGCAATGGTCTCTGGACTGAATTTTTGTTCTGTAAATAAATTCAAATCTTCGTTTTGAACTGTCATACCCGCTACAACGGTACTACCCGCTAAACTGATATAATTAGGACGCTCTATCTTGTTTTTTACATCATGTCGCGAATGGGTTGGAATGATCCTTGTATTCATAATTGTGGCAGTCACTGCAACTAAATCCCCTGAAAGCTTTTCAGTTTCAATACCTACAATTTCTAATTTTGGAGTCTGATACGCATGGTACAATGAAAACGCCATGTTTCTGTGTGCATCTTCCTGAATCATAAACCCCGGATGATTCCGAATGTAATTCTTTTTAGGACCTCCTATTTCAATATCGCCAAACTGCGGATGATTAAACTCCTTCCATTCTACATAGCCATCACCAAACAACAGGTATTTATCAAATTCATTGAATTCATCATTATCCCATCGTCCAGCGGTATTTTTTTGGTTAAATAACTTATAGGAAGTCATCAATTCATTACTAAAAGTAAATATCCCTCGAGTCAAAGACAAAAAATCAATTTCTCCACCATAAACAGTGTACAAGTCTTTGTGAATTACAAAATAATTATAACCGGGAATCATTTTTTCCCCTAACTTTCCAATATTATCGTACACTTCAATATCTTGTGGAGCAAATAACGCATCGTCTTCTGCAGCGCCGGGACCTCTTAAAAACATTCCGCCGTAATTATGGTAGCTTTGTGCTCCGGCAATATTGGGATGATTGATAATAAAGGCTTTTATAGCACGGGTTTCAGGAAGTGTACCTGGATAAAACAATGCCCCATTTTGAACATAATTAGGTTGCCAATTCCATCCCCAATCTCGGTTTGGATCATACGTCCCAATCAAATCCTCATTTACTAAACCATCTTTATCGTTATCTAAACCTTCATACCCTAACATTTCATAGTCTCCTATTTCATCTCCTTTGACCTGATACATGCGAGTAGGATATTTAGGATCTGTTTTCCATCGTCCTATTTTTGATTTTCTGCGCATCATCACGATATTCCCGTCGTTATCTAAATCATCAAGCGTATCTTCATTCACCAGACCGTCACCATCATTATCAAAAGGACGCATTCCTGAACGAGAGGTATTAGAGTTGTTCGGTTTGTAAATAAAATTTTCCCGCCCGTCAGGACTGATAGTCATTACAATATAAAACACCTTTTCTTTTAATAAAGTATTTATGAATTTAATAGTTTGAAAACTCTCCGCTAAATACCATGCCGTATACATGGCAACCTCAACACCTTGCATTTCATTTGCGTGAATTCCGCCATCGATATAAAAACCAGGCTTGTTTTCAACTTTATCGGAATCGAAATCAGAGATCGTTAATACCCAAAGATCTCTTCCTTCATAGGATTTCCCTACGGATTCCATTTTAACTAAATTTGGATAGGCTTTCACCAAATCTCTTCCTAGCTGAGTCACCTGTGCATAATCATGGTACTGATCCCAAGTCATTTTTACTTTGGGATTAGCAGGGGAACCAATGGCACGGATGCCATTTAAATCTTGTGGAGCAATACCATTTTTTTGAGCATTAGTAACCCAAAAAACAAAACTGAACAAGCTGAATAGTATGTATTTTTTCATTTTTTTACTTTTTATCGGTGAGGATTCAATATCCTTTTTTATTTTTTTGAAGTCAACTTATTATTTCAAATCAGCAATTACCTCTTTAAATCCTGCAGTGGCACAACCTGTAGTGATCGTCACTTTTCCTGTACCTGAAATCAACCATGAATATTCCTCTGATTCATCCGCTTGCATACTATTACGGATAAAATATTTCCTGCCAGAAACCATGATTTGATTTTTTTGGAGTAGAATTTCTGTTTTCATTTTAGAAACAAATCGGATTTTGTCTCCTATTTCAGTATAAGTAGGCAGCAACCCTTTATTGGCCACTTTTATAGTGACGCGGTATAAGTTCTCCTTTATCTTTTCTACTTCGGGAACATTTGTTTCAATTTTTGGCATGGCTGCCAAAAGTTCTTCCACAAAAAGCACATGTTTATTCGCTGTTTCTTCTAAAAATTTCACAGGTGGATTGTTCAGAGCATAAGGGATAAAACCTCCTACTTCTACTTTTTGATTTGGAAAATCAGGATGTTTAATAACTGACCAGTCAACAAAAACATTTTTTATATTTTGGCTATCAGCCCATTTTAAAAAAGAGACTTCTGAATTCAATTCCTCTTTATCTTTTTCTGCTGGCTTTTCTAATTTAGAATACAGCGAATCTTTTTTAGCCTCTACTTTAGGAACCCACCAGCCTGGTGTTGAAAAACTGAATCTCCCTGCATGGAAATAAGCGGTTTGCGCAAAATTTCCTTTGGTCATCGGCATTTTAGGGCCGCCTTTGATTGTCGCTTTTTGGGTATATAATTTAGAAACCTGCTCTGCTGCTTTACTATCTTTTTCTAACCATCCTTTAATAATTCTAGAACTAGCTAACTTACTATCATACTTTGGAGTCTCAGATAAATTATTGTGCATCCCAAAAGTAAGTACACCATAAATATTCTGATTCAAATATAAAAAATCAAGAAGTGCCCTGGTTTCTGGCTCAGAAGCTACATAAACTCCTGCCCCTTTTTCGAAAGCAGGATAGTCAAAAGTAAAATTTTTGTCGATATTGACTCCTTCTGAAAAATCTTCATTAAACATTCCGTCTTTATCGGTATCAATTCCCTCTGAAATTAAAACATACTTGCCAACCTGATTTTTTGTTGGATCTGCTTTTATTAAAACACGGGAATCCTCTGGGCTTTCAATGAAACTTCCTGTTACATCTTCAATCCGAAGTTGCGTAATTAAACCATCTTTATTTAAATCTTCAAAAGGGTCTTCGCCTATTTTACCGTCTCTGTCATCATCTGTTTTGTTATCGTTACCGCGCTTTTCCATTTTTACAGCACCAAAAGCAGCATCTATGGCATCCGGATTTACAGCAGGAACAAAATAAATCGTTTTTTCTTTTAAAATCGCAGCTAACTTCTCGTTTTTCAATACGTTATCAATCATTTTTAAGGTGATCTGTGTACCAGCACGGTATTTTCCGTCAAGCCCGGCTGTGATAAGCAAAGCTGGTTTTGGAGTGGTTGATTCGGAAATTGTTACTACCCATATTTCTCTGCCTCCACTACTTTTACCAATTGATTTTACAGTGCAATATTTACTTTTGGCGTCAAGCTCTTTTAGACTTTTAGTAAGGTTTTCATAGCTCAGGTAGTCCTTTTGAGCGTGAGTGATACCAAAACAAAGTACGAATAAAAACAGTAATTTTTTTCTCATTAGATAGTAATTTATTTGAGAAATAAATGTAGTTTATAAATTTGGCCTATCCTAAATTATGCGAAAAATATTTTATAAAGCCATCATTAACAAGGCGCTTTAACTCTAAAAAAGACCATTATTTGGTGTATACAGCTATTATTTAACCCTAAACATAGTATTATACTTTTATTTCAAAATCATTATTTTGGAAAATTAAAACTTTTTGATACACTATTAAAGTAAATCCATAGTCTCAGGAATAGTGAAATTTAAAGTTGAAATCTATTTCTATCAAAACCATCTTTTTCTTTTGAACAAAAACACACCAAAAGCAGATAATAAAACAGATACAGAAATGACAATCCAGATTCCATAACGATTGTCTTGTAAATCATTAGGCACATTCATTCCGTACAAACTGGCAATCAATGTTGGAATCATCAGAATAATCGAAATCGAAGTCATCTGCTTCATAATCGCATTCATGTTATTAGAAATCACAGAAGCGTACGCATCCATAGTTCCCGTTAAGATGTCGCTATAAATATTAGTGGTTTCCTGTGCCTGACGCAATTCAATTTCAACATCCTCCAGTAAATCTAAATCAAAATATTCTTTTTGGGACTTTATATTCTTGATTCGATGCAATAGGATATCATTCCCTTTCAAGGAAGTCATAAAGAATACCAAACATTTTTCTATTTGAAGCAACGCTTGTAATTCTTCATTTTTAATTGACTTTTCTAAATTGTCCTCGGCTAATCTTATTTTTTGATTGACTTGCTTTAAATATTTCAAAAACCAAACACTGGAAGAAAGCAATAATTTGAGCACTAAATCGAAGTTGTCTTTAATGTTTATATTCTTACGTTTGGTATAGGTTACAAAATCAGTAAGCATTTCCGTTTTATGAAAACTGATGGTAATACAAACTTCTCCTTTAAAAACAACTCCAACAGGAATCGTATGAAAAGGCAACTTCACATCATTACTCTTCACAGGAATTCGCATGATAATCAAAGTCCAACCATTTTCAATTTCTATCCTTGGTCTTTCATCAATATCTTCAATATCATTATAAAAGGCTTCGGGAATTTGTATGTCTTCGAGTAAATATTTTTTTTCGGCTTTGGTAGGACATTCAATATTTATCCAGCAGTTTGGAGTCCATTCAGCGGTGGCAATTAATCCGTTATTGTTTTTGTAAAAAGCTTTCATTTCAAAAATTCTATAGGTTTATGTACAGCCTCTTGAAAATCGTTCAAGCGCTATATTAGTTCAACATTTCCGAATAATAATCGTCCATTTTAAAGGTTTTTTTAAGTGGTACAAAAGTATTCTTTAAATTCCATTTCCGCTTCAATTATCAGAATTTTATACATTTTTAAACTAAAAAAAGCCTTAAACTACTGTCTAAGGCTTTCAATCAAAACTATTTTCTCTTTATTTATTTCTTTTCATTTCCCGTGCCAAAAGCGTATTTTTCAATAACATTGCAATGGTCATAGGTCCTACTCCACCCGGAACCGGAGTAATAAACGATGCTTTTTTACTTACATTTTCAAAATCAACATCACCGGTAATCACATATCCTTTTGGATGTGAACTATCTTCCACTCTGGTAATACCCACATCAATAACCACAACACCTTCTTTCACCATATCTGCTTTTAGGTAATTAGGAACTCCTAAAGCCGTAATAATGATATCGGCATTTTTAGTGTATTCTTCTATATTTTTGGTTCTACTGTGCGTAAGAGTTACAGTTGAATCCCCTGGATAACCTTTGCGACTCATCAAAATACTCATTGGTCGACCCACAATATGGCTTCGTCCAATAACAACAGTATGTTTGCCCGCTGTTTCTACTTTGTAACGTTCTAACAATTCCATTATTCCATAAGGCGTTGCGGGCAAAAACGTTTCCATTTCTAAAGCCATTTTTCCAAAATTGGTTGGATGAAATCCATCCACATCTTTATCAGGATCAATAGCCATCAGGATTTTCTGCTCGTCGATGTGTTTGGGCAAAGGCAATTGAACAATGAAACCGTCTAATTCATCATCTTCATTGAGGTCTTTGATTTTTGCCAATAATTCAACTTCCGAGATGTCTTCCGCTAAAGAAACCAATGTAGATTCGAATCCTATTTGTTGACATGATCTTACTTTGCTGCCAACATAAGTCAAACTTGCGCCGTTTGATCCAACAAGAACCGCTGCTAAATGGGGCACTTTCTGCCCGTCAGCTTTCATTTTCTGCACTTGAATAGCAATCTCGCTTTTTATATCTTCCGCAGTTTTTTTTCCGTCTAGTAATTGCATTTTTATTTAGTTTAATGTATTAAAGCCGAAAGTCTTAAAGTCATTACAACTTTAAGACTTTCGGCTTTTGACTCATTTTATCTCATTCCTGGCATTCCACCTTTCATACCACCCATCATTTTCATAAGGTTTTTACCTCCTGGCCCTTGCATCATTTTCATCATCTTGCTCATTTGTTCGAACTGTTTCATCAATTGATTCACCTGTTCGATTTTGGTACCGGAGCCTTTAGCAATTCGGGCTTTTCTTTTCACGTCAATTAGAGCCGGCTTGCTCCTTTCAACTGGAGTCATCGAGTGAATAATGGCTTCAATATGTTTGAAAGCATCGTCTTCTATTTCCACATCTTTCATGGCTTTTGAAGCACCTGGTATCATTCCAACCAAATCTTTCATATTACCCATTTTCTTTACTTGTTGAATTTGAGAAAGGAAATCATCAAAACCGAATTCATTTTTGGCAATTTTCTTTTGTATTTTTCGTGCTTCTTCTTCATCAAATTGCTCTTGGGCTCTTTCGACCAAAGACACAACATCTCCCATTCCCAAAATTCTTTCGGCCATACGAATTGGATAGAACACATCAATGGCATCCATCTTTTCCCCTGTACCTACGAATTTAATGGGCTTATTAACAACTGATTTGATCGAAATTGCTGCTCCACCACGCGTATCTCCATCCAATTTAGTCAAAATAACTCCATCAAAATTTAATCTTTCGTTGAAGGTTTTTGCTGTATTCACAGCATCTTGTCCGGTCATTGCATCCACTACAAACAAGGTTTCTTGTGGCTCGATGGCTTTATGAACACGTTCTATTTCGTTCATCATTTCCTCATCGACAGCTAAACGACCAGCAGTATCGACAATCACGACATTGAATCCATTTGCTTTTGCATGTTTGATTGCGTTTTGAGCAATTTCAACCGGATTTTTATTTTCTGGCTCAGAATATACCTCCACTCCTATCGAATCTCCAACTACATATAATTGTTGAATTGCCGCTGGACGGTAAATATCACAGGCCACCAAAAGTGGTTTTTTGTTCTTTTTTGTAAGAAGATAATTCGCTAATTTCCCCGAGAAAGTAGTTTTCCCCGAACCTTGCAAACCAGCCATCAAAATAACCGTTGGATTCCCGGAAAGATTGATTCCGGCAACATCACCACCCATTAATTCTGTCAATTCATCTTTTACTAACTTTACTAGTAATTGTCCAGGTTGAAGCGTTGTCAATACATCCTGTCCAATTGCTTTTTCTTTTACTTTGGTGGTAAAATCTTTGGCGATTTTAAAGTTGACATCCGCATCAAGCAAGGCTCTTCGAACTTCTTTCAACGTTTCGGCTACATTTACTTCCGTGATTTTTCCGTGACCTTTAAGTATATGAAAGGCTTTATCTAGTTTATCGCTTAAATTATCGAACATACTTTTTTTTCTCTTTAATTAAGGCGCAAATTTAAGCATTTGATTTTGAAGTTTAAATAGTATTATAAATAAAAAGAGGCTATCTTCTTCAGATAGCCTCTTTTATTATACGATCAATTAACTTTAGATTAATCGTTGTCGTCTAAATCTGTTTCATTTTCTAGTAAATTTTTTATGAAGTCGCCAATATCGTTGTGACTATCTTCATTACCAGTACTAATTTCGATAACTCCGTCTCCATCGGTATCTAATAATAGGCCTTGGTCTGCCAAAGTTGTTAATTTATTCATTAAAGCATCAAGATGTATTTTAATGTTTAAAGACAAATCATTACTGTTGATAGTGAAATCTTTGTTTTGGTCTTCAAAATCCAATTCAAGTTCGGCATCCTCATCGCTCCAGATAATAAATGGTTTCCCATTTATGGTTCCTTTAATCAAATAAGTCTTACCATTCATTTCATCAAGTAAAGTAGATTTTTCGAATTTAAATTCGATTTCCTCATATCTCGCATTCGGAACATTTACAGAAGTAATAAATGGACTTAACGTTAGGTTTGGATCAAGCAAGTCTAATAAAAAAGGCCCATTAAGTTTAACGTCATCATATTTAGGATCCATACTGTACATCGCATCTTCCATGTCGGTTTCAAATTCGATATTCCCAATATTAATTTTAAAATCAGTAAAAACTACTGTAGAGGCAGCAGTACGAGCATTTAGAGAAGTCTTAGCTGTTGTAGACACCGCGGAGGCTTTCAAGGTTACATTCCCTCCTGAAGCGGGATCATTTGTACAAGAACTTATTACAAGTGCAAGTAAAGCTAAGATTGAAATTTTTTTCATAATCGTATTTTTAAATTATTAAGTAATTATTAACGCAAAAAATATGCCATTATTACATTCTTTCTGGCACACTAATACCCAATAGTTTAAAGGAAGCCGCTATAGTATCTGCTACTTTTTTAGATAATTGAACTCGGAAAATTTTCTTTTCAAAATCTTCTTCGCCAAGAATAGGAACCGCCTGATAGAATGAGTTGTATTCCCGAACTATATCATAGGTGAAATTTGCAAGCAAAGCCGGACTGTGATGCTGTGCTGCATTTTGTATCACTTCAGGAAACAACGCTAACTGTTTCACCAATTCTTTCTCTTTTTCATGAAGTATTGCAACTTTTGATTTATTCGAAAAGTCAAAATTCGCTTTACGAATAATAGATTGAATTCTGGCATACGTATATTGAATAAACGGACCGGTATTTCCGGCAAAATCTACCGATTCTTCGGGATTAAATAGGATTCGCTTTTTAGGATCTACTTTCAAAATATAATATTTCAAAGCACCCAAACCAATAGTTTTATATAGCTCACTTTTCTCTTCCGCAGAATAGGTGTCTAATTTCCCTAAATCTTCTGCTATTTTTTGCGCTGTATCTATCATTTCCTGCATTAAATCATCGGCATCAACAACCGTTCCTTCACGGCTTTTCATCTTTCCAGAAGGCAAATCTACCATTCCGTATGATAAATGAAATTGGTTTTTAGACCAATCAAAACCTAATTTTTTCAAGATAAGAAACAACACTTTAAAGTGATAATCCTGCTCATTTCCTACGGTATAAACCATTCCGCCTACATCTGGATAATCTTTCACACGCTGGATTGCCGTACCAATATCTTGCGTCATATAAACTGCAGTACCGTCAGAACGCAATACAATTTTACGGTCTAAACCTTCGTCCGTTAAATCAATCCACACGGAACCATCCGGATCTTTTTCGAAAACGCCTCTGTCTAAACCAATCTGAACAACATCTTTTCCTAATAAATAGGTATTACTTTCGTAATAATATTTATCGAAATCGACTCCAAGGTTTTTATACGAAATAGCAAAACCGTCATAAACCCATTGGTTCATAGTTTTCCAAAGCGTGATTACCTGTTCATCTCCTGCTTCCCATTTTAGTAACATTTCTTGCGCTTCCAAAATAATTGGTGCTTGTTTCTTTGCTTCTTCTTCTGTTTTACCTGCGCTTATTAATTGCGCTATTTCTTCTTTGTACTTTTTATCAAAAGCAACATAATAATTACCAACTAATTTATCTCCTTTTAATCCTGTTGATTCTGGAGTTTCTCCGTTTCCGAATTTTTGCCAAGCCAACATCGATTTACAAATATGGATTCCTCTATCATTAATGATTTGAGTTTTGTACACTTTTTTACCAGAAGCTTTAATAATCTCTGCCACCGAATATCCTAAAAGATTGTTGCGTACGTGACCTAAATGCAATGGTTTATTGGTGTTTGGTGAAGAATATTCCACCATTACGGCTTTGTCTTCAGTCCCGACGCTTCGGGATGGAGTAACGAAACCAAAGCGTAAATCGTCTTTTATTTCATTAAAGAAATCCAAATAATAGTCATCAGAAATAACAATATTTAAAAATCCTGAAACAACATTAAATCGACTCACTTCTACCATGTTTTCGACCAAATAAGTTCCTATTTTATTCCCTAGCTCTACAGGATTACTTTTGACTACTTTCAATAATGGGAAAATAACCACAGTGATATCTCCTTCAAATTCTTTGCGTGTAGTTTGAAATTCTACTTTGTCAATAGCAATGCCAAATATGGCTTGAACCGCTTTTTCGATCGAAGGCGTAAGAATTTGTGATAATGTCATTTTATGTGTTTATTTTAAGGTTACAAATATAGTATTTAATTAGAAAAATCATTTAGAAAATCGATATGGAAACTCATAATAGCATTACTAAAGATTCTATTCTTCAGAGAAGAATTTTTAGTAAATTATAGGATTAAAATTACAAATATGTTTAAAAATACTATTGCATCGTATTAATTTACTTTTTATCGGTTTTTTGTATATTTGAAATATGCAATTAATTAATAATATGAAAAAAATTCAACTCCTGTTTTTATTATTATTTAATGCCGTTTGTTTTTCACAATCGGTAACAATCAATACATCTACTTACACGGCGGATCAATTGATTAATGATATCTTAATCAATTCACCTTGTGTATCCGGAACCAATGTCACTTATAAATCCGGTTCGTTTTATGGCTCAACAAATGGTATTGGTTACTTTGAAAACAGCAATGCAAATTTCCCGTTCGCAAATGGTGTCGTTTTGAGTACCGGAGATGTTAATAAAATTATCAGTCCCAATACTACTATTTTAAGTGATGGTAATTCAGCTTGGCTGGGCGATACTGATTTGGAAAGAAATTTACTTTCTCAATCAGGAATAACTATTAATTCTATAAATGCGAGTTACATTGAATTTGATTTTCAACCAAAAACACCTAATTTTAATTTCTCCTTTGTTTTTGCTTCAGAAGAGTACGGAACCTCCCAATGTAACTTCTCTGATGCATTTGCATTTCTTTTAAAAGATGTAACGGCTGGAAGTTCAAATATAAATTTAGCCGTAATTCCAAATACAACTGTTCCGGTTTCTGTGGAGACAATAAGAGATGATGCCTATAATCAGAATTGTCCTTCTGCCAATCCTAACTATTTTGGAGCTTTTAACGGCAGTGGATTTGGTCCTGCAATAAATTTTAATGGACAAACTGTTTCAATGTTAGCTTCAGCGACCGGTTTAGATATCAACCATATTTATCGCATCAAATTAGTTATTGCCGATGGAGGAAATAATACAGGTTATGATTCTGCCATTTTTTTAGAAGCAAATAGCTTTAACATCGGACAAGATGTATTAGGACTTGATTACACAGTGGCGAACAATACTGCTATTTGTCCTGGAAATACTTTACCAACATTATCTGCAATGGGTTTAAGTCCCGGAACCACTTTTGTATGGAAAAAACAAGGAATAGCATTTTCTCCGGCACAAACAGGAGAAACATTAGACCTCAACACAATTACTCCACTGGTTAGTTCCGGAATTCATACCTACAGTGTCACGTATAAAGAACCTGAATGCATCGCGGTTACCGATGAAATCATTATAGAAATTTATCCTAAGATTGGTGTATTAAATACCGTTCCTAACATTTACGCCTGTGATACCGGAGCTTCATCCTCTGATTTTGATTTAAATAAAAACAGCATAATCATTCTAGCCGGCGTTAACCAATCGTCCGGAACAGCTGGTGTTTTAGATGATTTGCCCGCAGACACTATTATTTCCTATCACCTAACTAATGGAGATGCCATTGGGAATACTGGCGCAGTACCAATCCTTCAGACGATTGCGAGTATTGAAAGTGGCAAGCAAATTTTTGTCAGAATTGAAAACCCAAATACATTATGCTATGAAATCAGGTCTTTCCAATTGCTTATTGTTCCGCCACCACAAATTGCAAATACCCCGGCAGCTGCAACATTATGCTCCAGAAATTTATCTGAAAGCCCTTTAAAAGCTAATTTCAATTTGACGTCACAAATTGCATCGATCATAGGTTCTCAAAATACCTCGGACAAGATACTTACTTTTCACTCCTCATTAGTAGGAGCTAATAACAATGCAAACATCATAACTCTAAATTCGAGCAACCAATTGTTATCGCCAAGTGCAACGTTGTGGGTGCGTTTACAAAATATTACAAATCCTAATTGTTATGTTGTTACTAGTTTTCAATTATTAGTATCTCCATTACCTAAAGTCGATGTATTAAACGATGTGTTTGTTTGTACGTCTTATACCTTACCTGTATTGCTAAATGCCGGAGCACAATATTGGACTGGAACTAGTGGAACTGGAACACAACTTTTTGCCGGAAACGTGATATCTACAACGACAACTAATTTATATGTTTTCAATCAATCCGGAGTGTGTACCAACCAAGATTCTTTTAATATTACTATTGCAAATTTAAGTACTATCACACCCGCTTCTGAAACCTATTGTACAAAATATAAGCTTCCGCTTTTGCCCTATGGTAAATATTTCACTCAAAGCGGAGGCAGTAGCGCCCCAGGAAACACACAATTAGCTGCTGGATCCACAATAAATACTCCGGGAATAAACAGGATATATGTATGGTTTGAGGATACTACGGTTACCCCGTCTTGTACACAAGAAAACCCTTTTGACATCACAATAATACCCTTTACTGCATTGCCGAATTATGTAAATCAATTTGCATGTACATCCTATATCCTGCCGGCGGATCTCAATGGCGGCGTCTACTATACAGGCAGTAGCAAGAGCGGATCTCTTTTGTCTGCAGGAACAGTAATAAATACAACTACTCAAATCTACGTCTATAAAGAAACAGCTACGTCTCCAAAAAATTGTGCTGATGAAAAAACATTTAAAGTTTTTATTAATCTATTAAGCATAACGCCTCCAACAGATGTAAATTCCTGTTCTGCCTACAAACTGCCTGCATTAACAGTAGGAGAATATCGAACTGCTCCTGCGGGTGGCGGAACAGTTATTCCTGCCGGAACATTCATTAATGCCACTACAACACTTTGGTTTTATGTCACAGGTCAAACGTGTACCGATAATTTACGTTTTACCATTACGGTAAATATTACTCCTTTACCAGTATTAGCAGATACAGATCCGCATTGCGACGTCTATTATTTACCTGCAGTAGCACATTCAGGAAATTATTTCACGGGAACTTTAGGAACCGGTGCGCTTCGGCCAGTGGGCTATCCTGTAACGACAACGCAAATCATGTATTTTTATGACAAAGCTACTTCCGGACCCTGTTATGTGCAAGAAGAGTTCTTAATTACCATTAATAAATCGCCTGCAATTGATGCAAAACCGGTTGAAGTTATTCGATGTGGCCAAAATTATATTTTAGATAATTTGATAAACGGAGAATATTACGAATTTGCAGGCGGACCATCGCCCACAAATCCTGTTTTACCTCCCGGTACCATTTTGAAAACCTCAAAAACAATCTATGTTTATGCTCCTGCTACCGTCACTAACAGCTGTGTATCGGAATACAGCATATATGTTTTAGTCACTTTTGTAAATGACATAGCAGATCAATATGCCTGCAATAGTTTTAATTTACCAACCATAGTAGGGATTGGAAGTTATTACACCGCTTCAAATGGTCCCTATGGAACTGGAGTGCAATTACTGCCTCCTTATTCCCCAATAACTACCACAGCAACGCTTTTTGTATATGTAGAAAACAACAATAGAGTTACCTGCATTGATGAAGACCCTTTTATTGTCACCATTTATAACACTCCAATTATAACACCTATTACTCCTGTCACCAGATGTGAATCTTTTGAACTTCCTTCGTATACAGCTCCTGTAACACGATATTTCACTAATCCAGGTGGTCCAGGAAGCAACAACACTGAAAAATTCCCAGGGGATTTCATCACTGTTTCAACCACTATTTATGGCTATGCCCAATCAGGAACATCAGGAACAGTGATTTGTCCTGCCGAAAAACCGATGGTAATTACTATCACCAAAAAACCAAAACCAGTCCTTATCGTTCCTACCATTTGTATCGATATTGATACCGGAATCACTACCGATGCCTTGATTGAAAGTGGATTTACTGCACCACAATATTCCTTTGAATGGAAAAGTGAAGATGGAACTTTAGTAGGTACAGCTGAGAATTTGTCAACAAATGAACCTGGAAACTATACGCTCACTGTTACGAACTTATCCATTTTTGGCTGTACTGCTGACAGCGTCCCTTTTACGGTTATTGAATCTTCAAAACCAGCCTCTGTAACTTATACAACCAGTGGGTGGTTCACGGACAACCAAACCATAACTGTTATTGCCATCCCATTTGTAGGTGATGGAAGCAATTTCTTATATTCATTAGATGGAGGTTCCCCTCAAGAGCGTAATGTATTCACCAATGTGAGTTCCGGAATTCATGAAATAACGGTCAGCGATGCCAATTGCGGAACTTTCACCATTCCAGTAACAGTGAAACTTATCAACAGTCCTAAATTCTTCACTCCAAACGGAGATGGATTTAACGATACCTGGAACATCACCGGAATACCAAATCAAGAAAATTTAAAATTATATATTTTCGATCGTTATGGAAAACTATTGAAAGAACTATTGCCTAACGGTTCCGGTTGGGATGGAACTTTCAATGGATATGCACTCCCAGCGGATGATTACTGGTTTTCAATTTCCTATACTGAGGACTCTGTTTTAAAAGAATATAAATCCCATTTTTCTTTGAAACGATAAAAACTTCTCTATTATTTTATAAGGTTTTTATTAATATAAAACCTTTTTTTTGTTATTTAAATAAAAAAAGCAAAATGCTTGTAACAAACTAGCCTTTCCTTAGTCTACTCTAAATCAAAAGAAACTCATTTTAATAGTTTGTTACAAAAAGAAAAACCCGGAGTATGCCAACTCTGGGTTTTTTGATTTATAAAGTTTTACAGGGATTCTAAATTTGCTTTTAGGGCTTGGATCTCCAACTGATTTGCTAGTTCCCCTGCATCAATAATTGCGGAAGAATGATAGAAAATAGCTTTTGTTTTTTGTTTTAATGCGGTAATATTAACAGAACGCAAACCGCCGCCCGGCATAATTATAATTCGGTCAGTTGCTTTTCTAACTAAGGCTGCCAAAACATCGATACCGTCAACTACATTTGTTTCTTGTCCAGAGGTCAAAATGGTTTTAAAACCACATCCGATTAGCGATTCAAGTGCTTGAAATTTATTTTCTACTCCATCAAAAGCACGATGAAACGTACAAGGCAATGGGTTTGCCAAAGCAACTAAATCCTTATTTTGTTGTTCACTGATACTACCGTCTTCTTTTAAAATTCCAAAAACAAAACCATCAACCTGAAGTTTTTTGAATGCCAAGATTTCTGATTTCATTTGTGCCACTTCAGAATCAGAATAAACGAAATTCCCACCACGAGGCCGAATCATAACATTCAAGTCGATGGTGATTTTATCGCGAACAATTTTAGTAAGTTCTAAATCTGGCGTTGTTCCGCCCGCTGTTCTATTGACACACAATTCAACCCTGTCAGCACCACTATTTTCAGCAATTATAGCCGATTCTAAATTAAAACAGGCAATTTCCAGTTGTGCTTTTTTCATTTATTTCAAAAAATAATCGGCATCAATTAATCGGTTTCCAGATGTATCATGGACAGCATAGTTGAAACCGCCCTGAATGCAATACGAGCCATATTCTCCTTTTTTATTTAAGGCAATGAAACCAACTTGGATATCTTTTACATTTTTATTTCTTTTACGGGTCAAATTTACGATTCGGGCAACCGCTTCCTCACACGCTTTTTGTGGTGATTTTCCTTGGCGCATCAGCTCAACCACTAAGTGACAACCAGAAATCCGAATCACTTCTTCTCCATGTCCTGTGGCCGTGGCCGCACCAATTTCATTGTCTACATACAATCCAGCGCCAATAATCGGGGAATCACCCAAACGTCCGTGCATTTTAAAAGCCATTCCGCTAGTGGTGCATGCGCCAGAAAGATTACCGTCAGCATCCAATGCAATCATCCCAATGGTATCATGATTTTCAATATTGGCAATGGGTTTGTATTGGCTGGTTTTCAACCACTCTTTCCATTCTTTTTCAGATTCTTCCAACAATAAATTTTCTTTTACAAAACCTTGCGACAACGCAAACTGCAAAGCACCATCACCTACCAACATGACATGCTGTGTTTTTTCCATCACAGCGCGAGCCACCGCAATGGGATGTTTTATAAACTCCAAACATCCTACTGAGCCTATATTGGCGTTTTCATCCATGATACATGCATCAAGTGTGACGCGACCGTCTCGATCTGGTCTTCCGCCATAGCCTACGCTCCGTTCCGTAGGATCGGCTTCTGGAATTTTTACTCCGGCTTCGACAGCATCTAAAGCTCGTCCGTTATTTTTTAAAATTTCCCAAGCGGCTGCATTCGCTTGGATTCCAAAATTCCATGTCGAAAGCACAATAGGTTTACTTCCTTTTTTAGATGAAAAATCATTTTCTTCCTCTGGTTTCCCTTTGAATGAATGTAAAGCCATAGCTGCGGAAGCGAAAGCAGCTGTTTTTAAAAAATTTCTACGATTAGTCATTTTGATTGTATTACTATTGGTTGCATCAATTTTGAACTATAAATATAACGGTTCCTCTTTAAATAAAAAAAACCTGCACAATAATTTGCGCAGGCTTAGACTATTTATCAAAGAACAATTGGAATCGACATACGATTTATTGTACTACTATTTACCATTTAATAATCGCGCTTCCCCAAGTAAATCCACTTCCAAAAGCGGCTAATACAACCGTATCTCCTGATTTTATTTTGCCTTTTTCCCATGCTTCAGTCAAAGCGATTGGAATAGAAGCGGCGGTAGTATTACCGTATTTCTGAATATTATTATAGACCTGATCATCGGTCAAGTTAAATTTCTTTTGGATAAACTGTGAAATTCTCAAATTTGCCTGATGCGGAATCAACATATTAATATCCGAAACCTGCAAATTATTCGCTTGTAATCCTTCATTAATTACTTCGCTAAAACGAACCACTGCATTTTTAAATACAAATTGTCCGTTCATGTACGGGAAATAACTCTCATCATCCAGATCATTATCTGCCAAGATATCTGTTATCCAACGGCCTCCCATTCCGGGCGCTTTTACAATTAATTCTTCGGCGTGCTGCCCTTCAGAATGCAAGTGTGTGGATAAAATTCCTTTGGTCAAATCCTCTTCTCTGCTCAAAACAGCCGCTCCTGCACCATCTCCAAAAATTACTGAAACCCCTCTTCCGCGCGAGGTCATATCCAATCCGGTAGAATGAACTTCTGATCCAATTACCAATACGTTTTTATACATGCCAGTCTTGATATATTGATCTGCCACTGATAAAGCATAAACAAATCCAGAACATTGATTTCTTACATCTAATGCGCCTACGGTTCTTAACCCTAAATCCCGTTGCACTAAAACGCCTGGACCAGGGAAATAATAATCAGGGCTTAATGTGGCAAAAACCACAAAATCGATGTCTTCCTTAGCAACACCAGAACGCTCAATAGCAATTTTGGCAGCTTTCACTCCCATAGAAGTCGTCGTGTCTTCTCCTTTTATAATATGTCTTCGCTCCTGAATTCCAGTTCTTTCCTGAATCCATTCATCATTAGTGTCTATAATTTTGGACAAATCGTCATTAGTCACTACGTTTTCGGGAACATAATAACCCAATCCTGCTATTTTTGAATGATACATATATTATTGTTATTTTATTAAAATACGAGTACAAATTTAAAACATACTTGAAAATATGAGCACACAAATTACTACTTTTTTAGCAATTTACAACTTTTATGCTTTTTTGCGCAATTTCTTGTTATACTTACAAATACAATCTGTTGAAGTGCTTAAAAATAATACTATTGTGACCTCATCCGGATCTGACTCAAACGTTAAAAAAAAGTTTTTGTTTCCAAATGTAACAAGATTCATTTATTTTAGACCAATTATTGATACTGCCAATGCTAATTTAAAATCATTCAAATTATGAAGTTAAAAATTCCATTTTTTTTATTTCTTGGACTGAGCTTAACCACTTTTGCACAAGAAAACTTAACCTATCAAAAACCATCTCAGTCCATATTGGATTTAGCGGATTATGAAAGAGCACCTTCAGTATCGATGGATACTAAAAAAGAATACATGTTGCTTACGTACAGAAATACGTATAAATCACTGGACGATTTAAACCAAGAAGAACTGCGTTTGGGTGGATTGCGGATTAATCCAATTACAAATATTTCCAGTACTGTTACATACGTGAACAACCTGAAATTACGCAAAATAAAAGACAAAAATGAAGTACAGGTTACAGGTTTGCCAACGAATCCTCGTATCAGTACTATCGGTTGGTCTCCAAATGATACAAAAATCTCATTTTCGCACACCACAGCTTCCGGAGTAGAACTTTGGGTTATCGATGTTGCTTCGGCGAAAGCCACCAAATTAACGGAAGCAACAGTGAATGCTAATATTGGAAGTCCGTTCAGCTGGATGAATGACAACGAAACTATTTTGGTGAAAATGTTACCAAAAAACAGAGCAGCTCTTTTGGATGCCAAAAAAGATTTACCAACCGGTCCGATAATTTCAAACGCCGATGGTGTAAAATCGCAGAACAGAACTTATCCGGATATGTTGAAAAACAAGAATGATGAAATCAATTTTGAGAACATCATGACTTCTGAATTGTACAAAGTAAACCTGAACGGAACAGCAACTTTATTCAAAAATGCAGCTATGTATGCGGGAGAAAGTTTTTCCCCTGACGGCAATTATCTAATGCTGACTACGATTCAAAAACCCTTTTCATACATTGTCCCGTTGAGTCGTTTTCCTTCAAAATCAGTAATCTATGACAAAGCTGGAAACGAAGTAAAAGTAGTCAATGAAGTGCCGCTGACGGAGATTATTCCTAAAGGATTTATGGCCGTTCGAAAAGGAAAAAGAAACATGAGCTGGAGAACCGACAAACCCGCAACATTAACTTATGCTGAAGCTTTAGACGGTGGAGATCCTGCAAACAAAGTGGAATTCAGAGATGAAGTTTTTCTTTGGAACGCACCTTTTAATCTTTCCGCTACTTCATTGGTAAAAACACCACAACGCTACGACCGAATAATTTGGGGAAATGATACCGTGGCTATAATTACAGATGAATGGTATGATACCCGTAATACCAAAACGTATGCAATAAATCCCTCGAATCCAAGTCAGGCTCCAAAAGTAATTTTCGACAGAAATTCACAGGATGTATATTCTGATCCTGGAAATTTTGAAACCAGAAAAAACCAATACAACAGGTATGTTTTGGCTATCGAAAATGACAATGCATATCTTATTGGTAATGGATTTACTAAAAACGGGCAATTCCCGTTTATAAGTGAATTTAATCTGAAAACGTTGCAAGCAAAACGGTTGTATACTTCGACTTACACCGATAAAAAAGAAGACGTTTTGGAGATTGAAGACTTCAAAAAAGGAACGGTTTTAGTCCAAATCCAGTCTAAAAATGAATACCCAAATTATTACCTTAGAAATATTAAACAAAAAAACAAACTAACACCAATTACCGCATTCAAAAATCCTTTTGAAAGTATCAAAAACGTGAGTAAAGAAGTGATTAAATACAAGCGTAAAGATGGTGTTGAATTATCCGGAACGTTATATTTACCTGTTGGTTATGACAAAATCAAAAAAGAGAAAATGCCATTGTTGATTTGGGCTTATCCAGCTGAATATAAAGACAAAAAATCAGCAGGACAAAGCACACAAAACCCGAACGAATTTACATTTCCTAGTTATGGATCGTTCGTATATTGGGTAACCAAAGGCTATGTAGTTCTTGATGACGCAGCTTTCCCCATAATTGGCGAAGGAACAACGGAGCCCAATGATAATTTCATGACGCAATTAGTTGACAATGCTGAAGCGGCCATCAATGCCGTGGATGCTTTAGGATACATCAATAGAAAAAAAGTAGCTGTGGGCGGTCATTCCTATGGTGCTTTTATGACCGCTAATTTACTAACGCATTCTAATCTTTTTGCGTGTGGAATCGCTCGAAGTGGTGCTTACAACAGAACGCTAACACCTTTTGGTTTCCAGACCGAACAACGCAACTACTGGGAAACTCCTGAAGTGTATAACACGATGTCCCCATTTATGAATGCGGATAAAATGAAAACGCCCATGCTTTTGGTACACGGTGAAGCAGATAATAATCCGGGTACTTTCACTTTGCAAACCGAACGTTATTTTCAAGCTTTGAAAGGGTTGGGTGCTCCGGCAAGAATGGTAATTCTGCCAAAAGAAGCACACGGTTATGTAGCCAAAGAAAATATTTTGCATTTGCTTTGGGAACAAGACCAGTTTTTAGAAAAGTATTTAAAGAATTAATTCTAAAAAGGGTTCAGTGATCAGTTATTGAGTGATCAGTAAGTTGTACAAAAAAATTAACATAGCACAAAACCCCAAATTCACTTTGACTTTGGGGTTTTTGTTTATTACTACTTTTATAAAAGTTGAAAACGACTTCTACTTTCGATAGTTATCAGAACTGAAAATCACTGAATACTGAGCACTGTTTACTGAATACTAATCATCAGGATAACATCAAATATACTTCCTGATTTAATGCTAATTCCGAATCATGTTCAAAAAAAATCGCTCTTCTTTCAAAAGCTGCTTTGACTAAATAATGACTTCCTTTAAAATAACATTGTTTTACGACTACTTTCATAATGGCGTTGTCCACCACTTTTAATTGATGCGGATACAATAAAAGCGGCTGATCCGCTTCATCCACAAGTTCAATTAATTGCGACAATTTCAGTTCATTGACCTCTCCAAAAAGAGAAGCTATATATTTATTAGCCGGGTTTTCATACAAGGATTTAGAATCTCCTTTTGCCACTACTTTTCCGTTTTGAACTACAATAGTTTCATCAGAGAAAGACAACGCATCAGTACTGTCATGTGTGGCAATAATACAGGTAATCTCTTTGTCTTTTAAATACCTAAATAAATTGCGACGCAACGAATTTTTCCGAAAAGAATCAATTTGACTGAACGGTTCATCGAGCAAAATAATTTCGGGTTCTAATGCTAAAACTCTTGCCAAGGCTACTCGCTGCTGCTGTCCGCCGCTTAGGAACTTTGCTTTTACTTTTGCGAAAGCAGTCATTTCGACCATTTCTAACAGCTCTTGGACTCGAGCTTGCTTTTGTTCCGGATGCATATTTGACAAGAACTTGCCCACATTTTCTTCAACGGTTATGTACGGCATCAAATCGAAATCTTGTGCTAAATATTTAATATAATCTTCTCCCGGTATCAGATTGTATTTGGGACCCAAAATAGGTTTGTCATTATAAGTAATTGTTCCGTTATCCAAATCATATAATCCGTATATGAGTTTTAGCAACGTACTTTTACCGCAACCGCTTTCGCCAATAATAGCGGCGTTTTCCCCTTTTGCAATGGCAAAACTAACCTCTTCTATTACGGGCTTTTCAATGTAAGTAAAGGATATGTTTTTTATCTCGAGCATCATCTGTAATTAAGACTGCAAATTTACAATGTTTTATTGCAATTTGGACACAAAAAAAGGCTGCTTCTTGACGAAACAGCCTTTGTTTTTTGGTATTTTATACTTAATTTTTTCCTTCGGATTCAGCATCTTTAATCATTTTATCGTTTGCAGTAATCGCAAATTCAACACGACGGTTTTGACTTCTGCCATCAACTGTTTCGTTGGAGGCAATTGGATCTGCAATTCCTAAACCAGTCACTTGAAATCTATTGGAAGAAACCCCTTTGCTAGTTAAATAATTTCTAACTGATGCCGCTCTTTCTCCTGAAAGTTTCAAATTGTAATCCGCTGGACCTGTGCTGTCAGTATATCCGTAAATCGTAATATCAGTATCCGGATATTCTGAAAAAACAGGAACTAATTTATCTAAATTTGCTTTAGCACTGGCCGTCAATGAAGATTTATTAGTATCAAAACGCACTGCATTTTCATTCAAAACCAGTTTAATACCTTCTCCTACACGAACGACTTCAGCTCCAGGAAGTACTGCATCTATTTCTCTTGCTTGTTTGTCCATTTTGTTACCAATAACTCCACCGGCAACTCCACCAACAACTCCACCAAGTACAGCTCCCATTGCTCCATTACCGCCTTTTCCAAGATTGTTTCCAAGAACACCTCCCAGAACGGCTCCGGCAACAGCACCTATTCCAGCTCCTCTTTGGGTTTTATTGGTGTTTTTGATTGCTTCACAACTGGTAAACATTGAACCTATAATCATTATTGTTGCCATTGCAACTATTGAAATCTTTTTCATATCGCTATTTTTATTAATTAATTAACTTTCTGGAACTGATACACGACATCCGTCATTTTTCCTCCTACATCGATTTTATCGATCAATTGAAAAGAAGTTTCCGTTTGGTTTGCAAGGCGTAAAATATAACCGTCTCTCACTTTTCGCGCTTTTTCACCTGCATCAAGTACTTTCAATACAAATTGCTCGTCATTGTTAACAAACCATGTAATTGGTGAACTAAACGAAACACAATTTGCTTTGGTCAAAGCCATATTCCCTTTGTTATTATTCGAAATAAACTTCCACGTACTTCCAATAAAGCATTCGGAATCCGCAAGTTGAAACGTATTCACTTTAATATATTGTGAACCTGGATAGGTTACTGCGCTAATCACCCAGTCTCCTTTCATCATGACCTGAGCTTTTCTATCGGTGTTCGTACTCGTTACCGATGTTGACTTACATGCAAACATTAAAACCGCTAATGTGCATAATAAAATGATTTTTTTCATCGTTTGAAATTTATGTAATTAATGTTTTAACAAAGATACAAAGCAATAAAAACAAAATAGTTTCAAAATTAAATTATTTTATATCATAATTAACGCCTGCGCCAATTTGTCACTTCAACAATAATTGGTATTCTATTTGAAAGGATTTTATCCATAAAAATAAACTTAAAAATTCAAAATATGACAACAGGTAAAATTAATGTTTCGGTAGAAAACATCTTTCCCTTAATCAAGAAATTCTTATACAGCGATCACGAAATTTTCTTGCGTGAATTGATTTCGAACGGGACAGATGCAACTTTAAAACTGAAGCATTTAACCAGCATTGGCGAGGCCAAAGTAGAATACGGAAACCCAATTATCGAGGTAAAAATCGACAAGGAAGGCAAAAAACTGCACATCATCGATCAAGGTCTGGGAATGACAGCTGATGAAGTGGAAAAATACATCAATCAAGTTGCTTTTTCTGGAGCTGAAGAATTTTTGGATAAATACAAAGATTCTGCTAAAGATTCTGGAATTATTGGCCATTTTGGTCTAGGTTTCTATTCTGCTTTTATGGTTGCTGAAAAAGTGGAAATCATCACTAAATCTTTCAAAGACGAGCCAGCTGCGCACTGGACTTGTGATGGTAGCCCGGAATTTACTTTAGAACCTGCTGACAAAACTACTCGTGGAACAGAAATTATCTTGCATATAGCCGAAGATTCTTTGGAATTTTTAGAAGATTCAAAAATCAATCAGTTACTGAACAAATACAATAAGTTCATGCCTATTCCAATTAAATTTGGAACCAAAACAGAGAAAATAGAGCAAAAAAAGGGTGAAGAAGTTGCTGCAGAAGATAAAGACAAAATTTTTACTGAAGTAGAAGTTGACAACATCATCAACAACCCAAACCCGGCTTGGACGAAACAACCAACGGAGTTATCAGATGCTGATTACAAGGATTTCTACAGAGAAGTATATCCAATGCAATTTGAAGAACCGTTATTCCACATTCATTTAAATGTTGATTATCCGTTCAACTTAACCGGTATTTTGTATTTCCCAAAATTAGGTTCGGATTTACAAATTCAGAAAGACAAAATCCAGTTGTACCAAAATCAAGTGTACGTAACGGATAATGTTGAAGGAATTGTACCTGAATTTTTGACTATGTTAAAAGGAGTTATAGACTCACCGGACATTCCGTTGAATGTATCTCGTTCTGGATTGCAAGCAGATGCTGCGGTGAAGAAAATCTCTAATTACATTACGCGTAAAGTTGCCGATAAATTAAAATCGTTGTTCACTGAAAACCGCGCGGATTTTGAACAAAAATGGAACGATATCAAAATTGTTTTAGAATACGGAATGCTTTCCGAAGATAAATTCTACGAAAAAGCTGGAGCGTTTGTCTTGTATCCAACAGTGGATGGCAAATATTACACATTAGAAGAATTAAAAGAAAACCTTGCTGCAAATCAAACGGATAAAGACGGGAAATTAGTGGTTTTATATGCTGGAAATAAAGAAGCACAACACTCTTATATCGAAATTGCAAAAGACAAAGGATATGAAGTTTTATTGTTGGATTCTCCAATTATCTCGCATTTAATTCAAAAAATTGAAGGCGACAACAGCAACATGACTTTTGTACGTGTGGATTCGGATCATATTGATAATATAATCAAGAAAGAGGAAACTACTATTTCTAAATTATCGGAGGAAGAGCAAACCAACCTAAAAACCGTTTTAGAAGCCATTGTTCCTAAACAAAATTATTCGGTTCAACTGGAAGCTTTAGATAGCAATGCTTCGCCATTTATCATCACGCAACCGGAATTCATGCGTAGAATGAAAGAAATGAGTCAGTCTGGCGGCGGTGGAATGTTCGGAATGGGAAATATGCCCGAAATGTACAATTTGGTTGTAAATACTAATTCTGAGTTGGCAACAAGCATTCTAAACAACAAAGACAAAGACGCTCAGGAAAGTTTGGTCAAACAAGCGCTTGACTTAGCTAAATTATCACAAAACCTACTGAAAGGAGAAGCATTAACCGCTTTCGTGAAAAGAAGTTTTGAGCTGATCAAATAAGCAGCGAACCCATTTTATCAACTAAAATTATGTGAATCGCTGATTCCGAACGTGCTTCGGAATATCCAACATACTAAAGCTGTCCAATCTTGGGCAGCTTTTTTTTTGGAGCAGAACGATTGTTTTCCAGAATCACTTTCGTCCCGCTATACGCTGCAATCTTTGCCTTTGGCTCCCGCCAAAGCAAAGGATTTTCACTTCTATCGGGGCTATTTACAACATTTTAAGGTTATAATTTCGTTCAGAAAAAGGACTAACCAATTGATGATTTGTAAAGGATTATTTATATATTTGAAATAAAGTAAAGTCTGTAGTTTATCATACCTCAATACCCAAAATTGGCTGACTTTGCATCATTCTATCATAAACATAAGCAAGTTGTAAAACATTTAAACAAACATTAAACATATGAGAATATTTATTTCTGCCATTTCATTTTTTCTATTATTTCAAACATATGCCCAAAATCAAAAAGCTGTAAACTGGATTAATGAAAATGCAATTAAACTTGAAGATGCAAATCCAGATACCAACCTAAGTATATTTAACAACAATATCCCTCAAAAGTTCGCTGATGCAAAAATATTCGGATTTGGAGAAAGTACTCATCAAGGAAAAGAATTTTTTGATATAAAGGCTAAATTCTTCAAATATCTGGTTGAAAACCAAGGCATCAAAGTGTTTATTATTGAGGATTCATACACTTCAGAAGCTGGAATAAATGAATGGATTAGTGGTGGAAAAGGAAATGCAGAAACTATTGCCAACAATTTTAGCATCGGATTTTGGTGTTGCAAAGAAGTGGTCAATCTTTTGGAATGGATGAGAAATTATAACCTTAATAAAACTAAGGACGAGCAAATTCGCTTTTATGGTATGGACATTCAAGTTGTAAAAAAAATCAATCATGAAATACGAAATTTAGTACAAAAATATAATATTCCTTTAAGTGAAGAACTTCTTTTAGTAGTTGACAATTGTGTAGAAAAAGAAGTGAAATACTCTGGAAAAACTGATTGGGCAGACATTCAAATTCCTAAGCTAAATAAAATTGAGAGTATTTTATTTGATTTTAGAAAAGGTATTAAAAACGAAAATATTGATGAGTTCAATTCAGCAATAAGAGCATTGAATTATTTATCAAAATATACTTACTATGTACAAAATCATCATAGCCAAGATAGAGATTTGCTAATGTTTGAAAATGCGAAATGGATAGTAGAAAATAAATCAAAAAATGGAAAAGCTTTTATTTGGGCTCATAACGAACATATCAATAATAAGAAAGCTGGAAATTATAGCGTACGAAACATTTATAATTTAGGCAGACATTTGAAAGAATATTATAAAAACGATTATTATAGTGTTGGTTTTGACTTTGGTACAGGTACATTAGCCGGTTATTTTTCCAATAAGGACGAAAAACCCAGCTGGAAAAAATTTGAATTAAGTGAACCATTTGCCAAAACTTATGCCGAAACACTTATTGAAGCAAAGGACGATATTTACTTTATTGATATGTCTAAAGCTTTGGATGGTAATTCCTCCAATTTCTTTAAAGGGAAAAATAAACAACTAGTTGCAGGTGGTGGAGGTTTCAATTTCAAAAATAATCATCTTTATCAAAAAAAGTTTTCAGAAATGTACGATGGATTAATCTTTGTAAAAAATATTACACTTCCAACTAATATTTTGATTACGAAATAAACGTTTTACAATAGGCATTACAACGGCTTTTGGGCAATTAACTTATACTATTGTTGGTTCTGTATTTAGGATGATGTGGCAAACCCGATCGCGCCGATATATCCCGCTATGCGCTACAATCTTTGCTTTTGGCTCCCGCCAAAGCAAAGGATTTTCACTTCTATCGCGGCTATTTAGAGCGTTTTAAGGTTAAAACTTCGTTTAGCAGCAGGAGAAAAGAAATACTATTTTGTAAAGAATTATTTATATATTTGTGTATAACCCTCAATTTAATAGTGACAATCTACCCAATTTTGGGTAAATACTGGCTATAGAGTAGCAAGTATATACAAGTTGGTAGTAAGCAACATGTAGAACGTAAATTAGAGAAGTAACAAATACTAAAATAAAACGTCTAATATTAAAAATAAATTATGAAACCAAAAAATATTTGCTTAGTCGGATTATCTTTTTTTGTAATAAGTTATATTATGTTTTCTCAAGGTTCAATACTAGAATACTTTAAAAAACCTATAGATTTTGCACATTGGTTTAACTTAATTGGTGTAATATTGCTGATTTCATTTAACAAAGTTTTTCCAAAGAATAGACTTAATACGGTAGCGTCTTTTTTAACAATTTTAGGGGTTATTGCTCACATAGGTCTTTGTACAATTGACTTCATAATGTGGAGTTTTGGAAATAACGAAATTGCTAAAACTGAATTAAGTAATCATATAAGTAATACTCCATCAATTTTATATCCTTTTGTTATTATTGGCCCGTCATTGCTCTTTGTGGGATTGTCTGTTCACGCATTAAATTTTATCAAAACTCACACTATAAGTTCGTTAATGGTAATTATTGGAGCTCCATTAGTCGGTATTTCATTTTTCGTATTAAAAAATGGGAATTTAATGCTTTTAAGCTGTGCTATTTTTGCTTTAGGCTTAGTATTGCTTCTAAATGCAAATGAAAACAGAAAAATATTAATCAAATAAAACAGCAACAGCGCGGATTTGCAATCCGTGCGCACATAGAATATCTACAAAGGGAATTTGCAATTTCAAAATTTCAAAAAAAGTATCCTGTAACATATTTAATTGATTAATTGGAATAGGCACGGATTGCAAATCCGCGCTAACGGATTTTCATATTTTGTTTAAGAGAAGTATAAATAAAAACTAATTTTTTATCCTGAAAATGAATTCATGAGACGTACAGGAATAAATAATTAACGCTGCATTTTATATTGGGGTAAAATTGTACAAAAATTAAAAAGTAGTTCAAGTATTTTATAGTACAATATTTCATAAAATTAAATGGGAATGAACACGATTTTTTGAATACATTTGATTTATGAAAAGGGATAAAGGTAGTCCACAATAAAGTTAAAATCAATCAAATCGTAAAAAAAATGAGAAAAATCATATTATCAATAGTGCTCTTATTTTGTAGTCATTTATCAATTGCTCAAGAGAAAGAAATTAAAGCAGTTTTAGAAAAACAACGTTTAGATTGGAATAATGGGGATATGATTGGGTATATGCAAGGTTATTTAAAATCCGATTCTTTACTATTTGTTGGAAAAACAGGACCATTTTACGGCTGGCAAAAAAACTTAGAGATCTATCAACAAGTTTATCCTGACAAAGCTTCAATGGGTATTCTAACTTTTGATATCAAACAAATAAAAATGATTGATCGCGAACATGCCTTTGTTTTAGGTGCTTGGAATTTGCAAATGGAAAAAGGAGAACAAAAAGGATTTTTTACTTTAATAGTAGAAAAATTTAAAGAAGGTTGGAAAATCGTAGTTGACCATTCTAGTTAGTTTTTTTTTAGTGAAAGGTTGTGACGAAATATTTATATGAAATGAGTTTTCTAAATTGCATTCCAAATTACATCATCAGGAGTTGGTGCCAAGATTTCCATATTTTCTTTGGTAACAGGATGGGTAAAGACTAGTTTTCGAGCATGTAAATGAATGCCTCCATCTGAATTACTTCGATCAAAACCATATTTTAAATCGCCTTTTATGGGTGAGCCAATAGCCGAAAGCTGTGCGCGAATTTGATGGTGTCTGCCCGATCGCGCCGACATACCACAATCGTTAGCGCAGTTTTGCAAAGTGTGCCCACAATAGTGAGCAAACAATACAAATAACACAAAAAATGTCGACAAAGTATAAAGCCACAACAACTGAAGACGCTTATTTTATTACTATAACTACAATGGGTTGGGTAGATATTTTTACACGATTAAATCAAAAACAAATTATTATACAAGCGTTACACTATTGTCAAGATCAAAAGGGCTTAGAAATTTATGGATATTGTATTATGCACAGCCATATTCATCTGCTTTGCAAAGCAACAAACGGTTTTATATTATCCGATGTGATGCGTGATTTTAAAAAATATACATCTAAAAAAATTATTCAGGCTATTATTGAAGAACCGGAAAGCAGGAGAGAATGGATGTTGGATTATTTTAAAAAAGCTTGTCAGCATTTAAAACAAGAACAACAATACAAAGTTTGGCAAAACGGCTATCATGCAGAACATATTTACAGCAATAAATTTATTAGACAAAAAATGGATTACATACACAACAATCCTGTAAATGAAAAAATTGTAACGATGCCGGAAGATTATTATTTCAGTTCTGCAAGAAATTATGCTGCATTAGAAAATGAATTAGAGGTGATTTTATTAGATTTATTTTAGTTGCCAATTGAAATGGGCACAGTTTGCAAAACTGCGCTAACGATTGTCTGTAAATAATAGCGATTGGATTTATTAGATTTATTTTAGTTGCCAATTGAAATGGGCACAGTTTGCAAAACTGCGCTAACGATTCTCTGTAAAGAACATTCATGTTATTACCAATAGTTTTTGAAACAATTAATAAGTACTACTACATTGGTCAAAGCAACTGTCTAAAGGTGACACAATACAATTGAAAAATAAATGGGCATCCCAAAAGTAATGTTAAAAGGAAACGTTACTGCCAAAGCCATGGGTAAAAATATTCCTGGATTCGCCTTTGGAACGGCTATTTTCATTGCTGCCGGAACCGCAATATAAGAAGCACTGGCCGCTAAGACAGCAAAAATAAAACGATTCCCAACATCATCGGTAACGAATTGACTTAAGAAAGCAACAATACACCCGTTGATCAATGGGAAAACAATAGCAAAAAAGACGCTAAACCAGCCACTTTTGAAAAAATCATTTAATTTTCGTCCACTAACAATTCCCATGTCTAGTAAAAATAAAGCCAAAAACCCTTTGAAAATATCAGTAGTAAACGGCTTAATTCCTAAAGCCTGTTGCTCACTGGCCAAAAACCCAATAACCAAACTACCTAGAATCAAGAGCACGCTTCCATTAGTAAATGAATGTTTGATAATCGTGGTCATCTTCGTTTTTTGAACTTTTTCCTTACTAAATAATCGGATTAAAATCACTCCGATAATGATTGCAGGAGCTTCCATCAGCGCCATAACAGCAACCATGTGGCCGCTAAAATTGAAATTTTGAATTTCTAAAAAAGAGATGGCCGTTACAAAGGTCACTGCACTCACGGATCCATAAGCCGCAGCAATGGCTCCCGAATTCTCAATGCTAAACTTTTTCTTTAAAATAAAAAAAGTATAAAGTGGAATTAATACCGCAATCAATACCCCAAAAACAATAGACCAAAGTATGTCAACAGTAAAGTGACTGTGCGCTAGTTCCTGTCCGCCTTTAAAACCAATGGAAAAAAGCAGGTACAGCGATATAAATTTAGAGGTATTCTCCGGAATTTCTAAATCACTTTTGACATAGACGGCTATAATTCCCAACACAAAAAACAACAAGGCAGGATTAGTTAAATTATCCAGTAATAAACTAAGATTCATATTTTAATTATTTTAAAATTATTTTATACATTTTGATTATCTTATCTTTTCAAATCGCAATCTTTTTCCTTTTACATCCGTTTGGACAAGTCCTTTTTCATAAACTATATTTCCATTTACAAAAGTTGAATTGATGCTGCTTTTAAAAACCTGTCCTACAAAAGGAGACCACTTGCATTTGTATAAAAGAGAGCTTGTGGTTACTTCCTGTTTTTTATTTAAATCGACTAAAACTAAATCGGCAAAATAGCCCTCCCGTATATAGCCTCGTTCTTTTATTCTGTAAATTTCGGCTACATTATGGCTCATTTTCTCCACTACTTTCTCCAACGGAATTTCACCACGATGAAATAATTCTAACATTGCTAAAAGAGCATGTTGTACTAATGGTCCGCCGGAATGCGCCTGAAAATAATTCCCTGCTTTTTCGGCAACAGTATGAGGAGCATGATCCGTTGCAATAATATCTATTGAATTATTGAGCAAATACTGCAGTAAACCTTTTCTATCTTGCTCTGTTTTTATGGAGGGATTCCATTTGATCTTGGAGCCCAGTCTTTCATAATCGGCATCCGAAAACCAAAGATGATGTATACAAGCCTCGGCGGTGATTCGTTTTTCTCTGATCGGTGTATGATTATCAAATAATTTGGCTTCCGCCAAAGTTGAAATATGAAAGAGATGCAAGCGTGTTTGGTGTTTTTTAGCAATTTTCAATACTCGTTCAGTTGCTTTTAGGCAAACTTCCTCATCCCGAATAAGAGAATGATAAAAAAAAGGAATTTCAGTTCCGTAAATTAGTTTATAATCCTCCGTATTCTTTTTTATCAGTGAATCATCTTCGCTGTGCAAAGCTACCAAGGTATCGGTTCTTGAAAAAAGTTGCTCCAAAAATTCTGGATAGTTGGCTAAAATTCCCTCGTCATTATTAAAATAAAGCCCATCATCCGTAATTCCACATACATTTTCGGTATTTGTTTTTAAAGCTTCTTCCAAGTTATTTTTTGAAATTCCCATAAAAAACGAATAATTAGCAATTGATTTTTCCGCCGCCATCTTGTATTTTTCTTCTAATAACTCTTGAGTCAGCGTATTGGGAATCGTGTTGGGCATATCCATAAAGGAGGTGATGCCGCCAGCCACAGCGGCAACCGACTCTGAAAAAATAGTGCCTTTATGTGTTAGTCCCGGATCTCTAAAATGAACCTGATCATCAATTACACCCGGAAGCAGATAAAGTCCTGTCGCATCAATTTCGATATATTTTTTTGCAGGATTTAGTCCAATTGATGGTGCTATCTTTTCAATTCTTTCTCCTGAAATCAGAAGATCTAAATTAAGTATTTGTCCTTCATTGACCACTTTTGCATTTCTTATGATGGTATCCATATTTTATTTTTTGGTGGCTCTTTTTAAACGATCGTTTATCGTTTTGCCTAAACCCACATCTGGAAATCGTTCCGCTATAATGCAGTCGAGATGGCACTTATCTAATCTATGCAAGGCAGCATACAATTGCGATGCGGCTTCTGCTAAATTGCCTGTTGTCGATAGAATTTCCTGTTGTACAATTTTTGGATCATCAATCCCTTTTTGGAATACTAAAACTCCAATTTTTTGATCCGGAAACATTTTTAGCTTCTCCGTCACATCAGCTGTCAAAAAAGTCGTCGTCGAAGGAGCATAGTGCTTAGAAAACATGCCTGGTGCCGCTGGAGCAATATCATCATGGGTAATCATTTTTACCGGCCCAACAATTGCTTCAATATCCTCTACAGCCAAAGAACCCAAGCGATATAAAATAGGCTCCCCATTTTCAAATCCGATGATTGTTGACTCTATTCCCCTTTGACAAGCTCCACCATCCAAAACCATTGGTAACACCTCTTCAAAATAGTCAGCAACATGTATTGCTGTAGTGGGACTAAGAGAGCCAAACGGATTAGCACTCGGAGCCGCTAGAGGATAGGCTAACTGATTCAGCAGGGCTAAGGCTACTGGGTGATTTGGAACTCTGATCGCTACGGTATCTTTACCACCGGTAACCAAATCCGGAATGGAAATTTGCTTTTTTAAAACCAAAGTTAAAGGTCCCGGCCAGAAAGCTTTTGCTAACAAGTTCGCTTTTTCAGGAATGTCTCTCGCTATTTCAGAAAGGACAGTTGCCGATTTTATATGAACAATTAACGGATTAAAAAACGGACGTTTTTTAATCGAAAATATACGCTCTACCGCCTTTGAGCTGTAAATATTGGCGGCTAAACCATAAACCGTTTCGGTAGGAATTCCTATGGTTTGCTCCTGATTTAAAAGCGCAACAGCTTTTGGAATCGAACTACTGATTACACTCATATCTTATGGATTACAGGAATCGCAGAATCCTGGTTCTTCGGTTATTTTTTGATGGGGATACATTTTTTCGGAACTAAAACAACACTTTTTACAACTATAAATAAAACTCAAGGTAGATCGTGTGGGCGCTGAACACCATGAACAAGGCAAGCCCTGTTTCGCATCTATCACACAATAACCCGGTGCTTTACAGCTTGGGCATTCCGTTTTTATAGTTTCCAATAATTTTTGCGCCGCTACTTTTATCACACCCATACGAGTGGGGTTGTACAGCGCACGCATATCAGTTTCAGCATAAACACTCCCATATTTGTTCACAAGGTGCTGAAAAGTATCTTCCAATTCACTTTTTGTGGTAATCCCTTTAACTAGTGTTGTTAGATCATCAGGCTTGCTTCGCAAAATTATGGCATGGGCAGGAAATTGAATCTTATTTGCAAAATCCAAAAGCATTTCTTTACTAGAAATATTTTCTCCATGAAAATTAGTTTTCAAACTGAGTTCTCTGGCAATGATTTCTAAGTCGTTTTTTTTATCGATAAAAATTAAAAACTCATCATCGGCCTGGGCAAAAAAGATAGAAGGATGTGAACCAAAAGAGCCTTCGCTGGCAATAGCCAAATCGCAGTCAAATTCTTCCATTGCCGCCAAACATTTAGCCCTGACGGTTTCAACTGCCGTATTTTTCCGCTCCACTTCACCTGAAAAAGTGCCGAAAATATCCGAATCATAACTTTCAGGAACAAAACAGTGAACACCTAATCCTTTTTCAAAAATTGGAGCAATCACTTTTTCTTTGTGATGCTTGGTGGCAATGAGTAATTGTCTACCCTCAAACATTCAATTCAGTTTTTACTTTAGGACACAGTACAATTTGAATTACACTGTCAATTTTCAGTTCCAAATCCTTTGACGACGCTTCTTTGATGAGTTCCTTGATGTATTCAGAGGCTTCTAAAAGAGTTTCAAGCCTTATTTTTGAATGCGAACAGTCTTCATCAAATCGAATTTGATTGCTAAATTTTTCTAAATTATGATAATTAATCTTATTGTTGATTAACGAAAACAGTACTTTTCCTGCTTCTGATGGTGCAAACTGACCTTCAACTAGCTTAAATTGATATTCTTTTTCCATAATACTTTATAATGAAATTTTATTTTTTTGTAATGTGTAGATCGTGAAAAATATTCCCAAACCTAGAAACAGTGTGAAAAATAAGTTATTAGGTGCTACGATTGTCAATAGTATTCCACCAATCAACCAAACTATTCCAAAGACCAAACTAATTTTTTTATTTTTATTTTTCATAGGGACTAATTTTTTTTACTACTTAATGGAGCGTGTTAGGAATAACTCACCTTATTAAATTCTTTAAAGGAAACAGCACATTTAGTGAAAGAGTACCAATTAAATAAAGGAGAAGTTAACGCATTTCTTACTGTCCTTGACCCAATGAAAAAGCCATTTTCCCGTCAAATTTATATAAATTTTCAGTTTTGATGCTATCGATATTATGGTCGATGCATTGCTGCAATAATCCAATGATCTCCTCTTTGTTAACTAGTACTCCATCCTCAGCTTTGAAACGGCATCTCCAGTGATCCGTACAAAAGGTTTGTTTAAATCCTTCGGGCCAAACTTTGATTCCTCTATTGGAAATCATATTCAGTTTTAGATTTTCAGTCCCTATATTTTTTAGAATTTCGGCTAGCGAATTAGGATCGGTTCCATTCCAATGCACAAATACATCGTGACCTACCAATTCTTTTTTTGCAGCTGGTCTTCTCTTATATTTCGGGAGATCTAAGGCTTGAACATTTTTATAATCTACAGCAGGAAGCTGTTTTGGTTTTTGCCCTAAATTTAGGATTACTGCGTCGGCAAATTCTGAAGTCCCTACTTTTGCAGTGCTTACGCCTTCTTTGAAGATATCATAGGTATGTATTCCGTCTTCAAGCGTTTTCAGCCATGCATTTTGTACTTTACTAGCCACTTCGTTTTGCCCAATATGATTCAGCATCATTACTGCTCCTTGTAATAATCCCGACGGATTCGCAACATTTTGCCCGGCTCTTCTGGGTGCAGATCCGTGAATTGCTTCAAACATTGCACATTCTTCTCCAATATTTGCTGAGCCTGCCAGCCCCACAGAACCGGCAATTTGTGCAGCGATATCAGAAATCACGTCACCGTATAAATTTAAGGTTACAATAACATCAAAATTCTCTGGTGTATCGCTCATTTTTGCAGCACCAATATCAATAATCCAGTGCTCGTTTTCAATTTCAGGATACTCTTTCGCTAACTCATCAAACACTTCATGGAATAATCCGTCCGTCTGCTTCATGATGTTGTCTTTTGTGAAACAAGTTACCTTCTTTCTTCCATACTGTTTGGCATATTCAAAAGCATAGCGGACAATTTTTTCACAGCCGGGACGACTAATGATTTTCAAACACTGCACAACTTCATCCGTTTGCTGATGTTCTATTCCCGCATATAAATCTTCTTCATTTTCACGAACAATGACAATATCCATTTTTGGATGTTTTGTTTCCACAAAAGGGTGCAAACTCATACATGGTCTAACATTAGAATATAATCCTAAGAATTTTCTAGTGGTAACATTCAAACTTTTATAACCACCACCTTGCGGAGTAGTAATTGGAGCTTTGAGAAATATTCTATTGTTTATTATAGAATCCCAAGATGACTTTTCAATTCCGGAGGTATTACCTTTTAAATACACTTTTTCACCAACTTCAATTTCATCAAATTGAAGCTGTGCGCCCGCTGCCTTAATAATTTTCAAAGTAGCATCCATTATTTCAGGTCCTATTCCGTCTCCTTTTGCTATTGTTATTCTTTGCATATCTTTTTGTTTATTTTTTTTTACAAAAGTAAAACGGGCTATCCATATATTTTTATTTATATTTGTAATACAAAACATAAAAATTATTTATGAATTATACACTACACCAGCTGCATGTCTTTTTAAAAATTACCCAAAATAAAAGCATCACTAAAGCCGCAATGGAACTGCACCTTACACAACCCGCAGTATCCATTCAATTAAAAAATTTTCAAGATCAATTTGATGTACCGTTAACAGAAGTAATCGGAAGAAAGCTGTTTGTTACTGATTTTGGCAAAGAAATCGCCACGGCTGCAGAAAAAATTCTAAATGAAGTACATGCGATCAATTATAAAACAATGGCATTCAAGGGACAACTGACAGGACGATTAAAAATTTCTGTCGTATCAACCGGGAAATATGTAATTCCTTATTTTTTATCTGATTTTTTGAAACAAAATCAAGGTGTCGAATTGATTCTGGATGTGACCAATAAAACTAAAGTGTTGAAAAACTTAGAAAGAAATGAAGTAGATTTTTCTCTGGTTTCCGTGTTACCAGAAACCCTGCAAATCGAGAAAGTGGAGCTTATGCCTAATTCCCTTTTCCTTGTTGCTAATAGTGATCAAAAAATGGGAAAAGGAATTCAAGAAAAAAAAATCATAGAAACCTTACCCATCATCTATCGCGAGCAAGGATCAGGAACAAGATATGTGATGGAAAAATTTATAGAACAGAATCAATTAACAGTTTCAAAAAAAATGGTGCTGACCGGAAATGAAGCGGTAAAACAAGCCGTACTGGCTGGACTCGGATGCTCGATCATGCCTTTAATTGGTATAAAAAACGAGCTTAATAATGGAGACCTACAAATTATTCCGGTAAAAGGCTTGCCTATTCAATCCAACTGGAATTTAATTTGGTTAAAAGGCAAAAAGTTTTCACCTGTAGCCGATGCCTATTTAAAATTTATTCAAAAAGAAAAAACAAGAATCATCGAACAAACCTTTAACTGGATTACACTTTAAAAATTTAAGTCAGTAAAGGAAAGCTCCTCTTATTCATTGCAATACTAAAATGCATCAAAAGATTAGCAATATTTGCCTTTACAATGATTCGATTAAATTATGATTTTACAAATAGAAACTCTAGCATTACTTTTTAGCGCAACTTCGTTGATTTTATTGGTGTATACCAACCGGTTTTTGGCTAATGCTGCAATCATAAGAGGATTAAAAAAAACCTACCACGAAAAGCAAAATGATGTAATTTAATTGGAAATCAAAAACCTGAATTTATGGTTGACTCTGATATTATCTACCAATTTACACCTTATAACTAGGAACAAAACCCTATCTTTGCCCGCTTTTTAAAATTAAAAAAATGATAAAAAATAGTGTCTTAAAAGGAGTTTTCTTAGTTGGTCTCGGCGCAACGAGTTACGGAATGCTGGCTACTTTTGTAAAGATAGCCTACGGTCAAGGCTACACTACACCCGAAGTTACCGTTGCCCAATTTGTATATGGAATCATGGGAATGCTGCTGATCAATATGTTTCAAAAAGCTAAGAAAGGAAAAACCGTTATAAAAGCATCCCAAAAAAACATCACTCAGCTGATGCTTGCCGGAACTTCTTTAGGATTTACGAGTATCTTTTATTATTTGGCAGTAAAATACATTCCTGTTTCTATTGCGATTGTTTTATTGATGCAAACCGTCTGGATGGGTGTTTTATTCGAAATGATTTTAGAAAAAAAAATTCCTTCTACTCAAAAAATAGTTTCCGTATTTATTGTCTTAACCGGAACTATCCTTGCTACCAATGTCTTCGAGAATAGTATCGTTTTAGACTGGCGCGGTATTGCTTTAGGGCTTTTAGCAGCAGCTTCTTTTACTACAACTATGTTTACCGCTAATCGTGTGGCAACTCATATTTCCTCGGCACAACGCAGTTTATTCATGTTGTTGGGAGGTGCTGTCATCGTGACCTTTTTTGCAATCTCAACACAAACTACTCCTTTTAACTTTGAAATTTTCATAAAATGGGGAATCATTTTAGCCCTTTTCGGAACCATAATTCCACCTTTATTATTGAATGCCGGTTTCCCGCTGACTGGAATCGGACTGGGAAGTATTGTTTCGGCACTGGAACTTCCCGTATCGGTACTCATGGCATATCTATTATTGAATGAGCAGGTAAACCTGATCCAATGGCTTGGCATTATTTTAATTATTTTAGCAATTATCATAATGAATGTAAACCTGAAGCGAACCTCCTAATTGCAGTTTCAATCCATTTGCACTGATTTTAATAAAATTTTTATAAATTCGTACTAAATAACTTTACTATGAATTTACCTTGGCATTTATATGTGATGGCTTTCGTCTACTTTATCGCAGGATTAAACCATTTCAGGAATCCCAGACTGTACTTGAAAATCATTCCTTCGTACTTTCCAAATCCAAAATTATTAAATTACATCAGTGGTTTAGCAGAAATATTTCTGGGAATTTCGCTTTGTATTCCGTTACTCTCCAACTATGCCGCTTGGGGGGTGATCGCTTTGTTGATTGCTATTTTTCCAACACATTTGTATATGTATTTTGATGAAAAAGCAAGAATGGGTCTGCCAAAATGGGCCTTACTATTGCGAATGCCACTACAATTATTTTTAATTTACTGGGCGTACCAATATACTTAATCTCGTGAAATCACTTTTCGAATCCACATCAGAACCCGTATTTATTGACTTGCCAGATGCGGAGATCATCTACTATCCTCATTTTTTTGACCAAGAACAAGCCGATATTATTTTTGCCGAATTAATGCAAGATATTCCTTGGCAACAAGACGATATTCGTGTATACGGGAAAATTCATCCGCAGCCTCGTTTGACGGCTTTATTTGGAAACGAAGGAAAACCTTACTCGTATTCGAATATAACGATGCAGCCACATCCTTGGAATTTGCTTTTGCAAAAGCTAAAATCTCAAGTCGAAAAAAGTGCTGATACTACTTTTACAACCGTCTTACTCAACCAATATCGCGACGGAAAAGACAGCAACGGTTGGCATGCTGACAACGAAAAAGAATTAGGAATCAATCCCATAATTGCGTCGTTGAGTTTTGGAGCCCAACGAACCTTTCAACTCAAACATAATTTAGATAAAGACCTAAAAAAAACTATCATACTGGAACATGGAAGTTTGTTGCTGATGAAAGGAACGACACAACATTTCTGGAAACACCAGATTCCAAAAACCACAAAACCTATTGGCCCCAGAATAAATGGCACTTTCCGGGTAATCAAATAATTACTTTCATAAAAAATTATTAAATTTGGAATAAATATCTGAATTATGAATGATATCATTACTTATTTTTCTACCATTCCATCGTCACACCGAAGTTTAATTCTTGTGGGCGGAATCACTTTTTTCTGGCTGATCGAAAATGCTTTTCCGCTTTTTAACTTCACCTATAAAAAATGGCATCACGCCGGCATCAATATTTTTATGACCTTCACGACTATTGCTGTCAATTTTTGCCTAGCTTTTATTTTATTAAAAGCGGCTGACTGGACAATTGCTACAAATTTTGGAATTTTACAATGGCTTCCTGAAATGCCGCTATGGCTTTACGCCCTTATTGGATTGCTTTTATTGGATTTAATAGGCGCTTATCTGGTGCATCTAGTCGAACATAAAACCAAGTTCCTGTGGCGTTTTCATTTGATTCATCATACAGACACCTGGATTGACACCACAACCGCCAATAGACACCATCCGGGAGAAAGTGTGATCCGATTTACATTTACCGCTTTGGGTGTTTTAATCATTGGAAGCCCCATGTGGATGGTTTTTCTATACCAAACATTATCTGTAGTAGCAACGCAATTCAATCATGCTAACATTTCACTTCCTAAAAAAATAGATACTATTATGAGCTATTTTATCGTATCGCCAGACATGCACAAAGTACACCACCATCATGTTTTGCCCTATACCGATAGTAATTATGGCAATATATTTTCAATCTGGGATCGGTTATTTGGCACATTTATGACACTTCCAAAAGAAGAAATTATTTACGGAATTGATACCCATCCTAATCCTGAGGAACACAATGCATTAAAAAATTTATTGAAAATACCGTTTCAAAAACAGCCATTAAAGAAAAAAAATTAAAAAAATTAAAAAAAATCATCTTTTGAGAAAAAGTAATTATAATTTTTCTTAATATTGAATGAAATTAAAAAATTTAATTTAATAATCATTAACACCTATTTGAATTAATTTTCACGTGATGAAAAAGAGTAACCGCAAAGAATTGAACTGGGAGCAAACAGAAAAACTTGTTACAATGGCTTTAGAAGAAAAAAATCCTTTTGAAATCATTAAAAAAGAATTTGGTTTGGCCGAAAAAGAGATCCTAGAGATAATGAAGAAGAAGATGCCGGCAGAAAAATTTGAAATGTGGAAAAAGAAAGCTACCGCAAATAAACCAAAACCAAAACCCATAAAAGTGGATGATTTTGACGAAGACTTAGACGGTAAATATTACATAAAAAACAAACTAGATTAAAATAAAACTCCTGATATTCGGGAGTTTTCTGTTTTAAAACAGCAGTCTCAACTCATACATTTATGGTTTCAGTAACATCAAACGAAAACGAATTTATTTTTGATATTCTAGGAAGTCATACATTTTGGGCTTTCGAAAATAAGATTCGTGTACCGAAAGATAAAATAATCCGAGCGTATCAAAGCAACGATGAATTTACATTTTGGATCGGCTGGAAAATGCCAGGCACCCAATTACCATGGGTTATAACTGCTGGCACTTATATCAAAAAAGGAAAACGCAACTTTTGGGACGTTTGCAATAAAAAAAATGCAATTATTGTTGAACTCAAAGATTCCTATTACAATAAACTAATTATTGAAGTCGAAAATCCGGAAGAAACAATAAACGAATTAAATGCGAAATAAAATGAAAAAATTACTACTCGTACTCCTGATCTCGTGTTCAATACTCTGCCATTCACAAACAAAAACAGCAATTCAATCTTTTAATAAGGATGAAGTTACTATAAATCCATTGTTAAATGGGTCGTTGTACTCTCCTTTAAAACAAAACAAAAAGACGAATCTTGTCATCCTTATTGCAGGTTCAGGCCCTACAGACAGGGACGGAAATCAAAAAGGACTCCCCAATAATTCCCTGAAATATTTATCCGAAGAATTAACTAAAAATGATATTGCCGTTTTTAGCTATGATAAAAGAATCTTTGCTCAAATGAAGAGTGGAACGGTAAATGAAGCTACCCTTACTTTTGATGATTTCATCACTGACGCAACCACCGTTTTGCTGTTTTTTAAAAATCAAAAAAAGTACAACAAAATAATAATTGCCGGACACAGCGAAGGTTCCTTAATAGGAATGATTGCTGCAAATGGCAAAGCGGATGCTTTTATTTCATTAGCTGGAGCCGGAAGAACGATTGATGCTGTTCTGGTGGAACAAATAGCAAAACAAGCCCCTTACCTCAAAGAAGAAGTTCAGAAAAACCTAGACATTCTTAAAAACGGAGAAACTTTCGAGTTAAAAAACCCCATGTTAGATTCCCTTTTTAGAGCAAGCATCCAGCCCTATATGATTTCATGGATAAAATACAATCCGCAAATTGAAATTGCAAAGTTAAAAATACCCGTACTACTGCTAAACGGAACTGCAGATTTACAGGTGTCAGTTGCTGAAGCAGAACTGTTAAAAAAAGCCAAACCGGAAGCAGAGCTAGTTCTGATCGAGAAAATGAATCATATTTTCAAAGAGATAAATGGAGATGATTCTGTAAATATGAAATCCTATTCTAATCCGGACTTACCCATTGCTCCAAAAGTGGTGACAGCAATAACTGGCTTTATAAAATCGTTATAAGGGGCAACAATTCCCTCTTGTAAAAAACCTATACAATAAACAAAAAACAATACAAATGAAAAAAATATTTTTTGCAATAGCATTTGCTACTCTTCTTTGGAGCTGTAAAACTGTTGGCACTTCAGCAAATGTTTCAAAATCAATTACCGATGTAGTACACGTAGCAATCAACTTAAATGATGTTAAAGAGGACAAAGTAATGGTTACGATTACCGCACCAAAAATTAGCACTGATGAAGTCACTTACAGCATTCCTAAAATTGTCCCTGGCACCTACTCTATTGATGATTATGGAAAATACATTGAAGATCTAAAAGCTTTTGACAGTAAGGGCAATATACTTCCGGTTAACAAAACGGATGACAACACCTGGAATATCAAGAATGCCAAAACTGTCACTAAAATAACCTATTGGGTTAACGACACATTTGATACTGAAAAGGGAAGCGGCTTTGGCAAGAATGATGTTTTCTCTCCTGCCGGAACAAATATAGACGCAGGAGTCAATTTCATGCTAAACATGCATGGCTTTGTGGGCTATTTTCAAGACAAAAAAGACCTTGCTTATACGGTAAATATAGCCCATCCGGAAACACTTTGGGGAGCAACTTCCATGACAGATCAAGACGCAAGTACTACAAATGATGTATTTACAACAGCTCGTTATGCTCAATTAGTTGAAAATCCAATTATGTATGCTAAACCGGACTACACTACTTTTACTGTAGACGGTATGGAAATATTGATCAGTGTTTTTTCGCCTACCGGAAAAGTAACTGCTGAAAGTATTACTCCACAGATGAAAACCATGATGACTGCTCAAAAAACATTTTTAGGAAAAATAAACGCTACCAAAAAATATACCGTCTTGTTGTATTTATCAAGCATGAAAGATACTGATGCAAAGGGATTTGGAGCCTTAGAACACCCTACAGCCACTACAGTGGTTTTACCGGAAATGATGCCAAAAGAAGAATTGGTACAATCAATGAAAGATGTAGTTTCGCATGAATTTTTTCATATCGTAACTCCTTTAACCATTCATTCTAAAGAAATTCACTATTTTGATTACAACACGCCTAAAATGTCAGAACATTTATGGCTGTACGAAGGGGTGACGGAATATTTTGCCAATCTTTTTCAGATTAATCAAGGATTAATTACAGAAGAGGAATTTTATACGCGTATGTCTGAAAAAATTGCACATGCAAATGCAATGAATGACACGATGCCTTTCACAACGATGAGCGCAAATGTGTTGACTGAACCTTACAAAGCCCAATACTTGAACGTATATGAAAAAGGAGCTCTTATTGGAATGTGTCTGGATATCATTATCAGAGAAAAAAGCAACGGAGAAAGAGGAATTCTTGATTTGATGCAAAAGTTATCAAATGAATATGGCGCTTCAAAACCGTTTAATGACAAGGACCTTTTTGCAAAAATAACTTCATTTACCTACCCTGAAGTAGGGACTTTTTTAACAACTTATGTTTCCGGACCAACACCAATACCGTATGAAACGTACTTAGCTAAAGTAGGCATCACAAAAGCTATGGCAAAAGTACCTGGTAATGTGTTCTTAAAAGGACAATCCCCGTACATAACCGTGAACCAACAAACAAAGGAAATTATCGTAATTCCAACTATAGAACTAAACGATTTTTATACCACTTTAGAGCTAAAAGGAGGTGACATCATCATCTCTATAAATGAAAAACCTTATTCGTTAGACAATATTTATGAAATGATTGCTGAAAGTCAAAACTGGAAAGAGAACGATACAATCACAATTAAGATAAAACGGGATGGACAAGAACAAATAATCAAAGGAAAAGTTACACTTCCTTACGAAGAAAAAGAAGTTCTTAAAGCCACTGATACGTCCAAAACCGTTTTAAAAGAAGCCTGGTTAAAAGCTTAAATTGATAATTTAATGAGGAACATCTCAATTTAGAAATAAATTGGGATTTTTTTTGATAAATTTGAATGTGTTAGCAAAATCATTCCAACAATTTTCTTTATTTTGCGCCAAAATCTAAACACTAATCAAATCGCCAGGATTCTATCCCGAGATATCAGGACAAATCATAAAAAATGACGATGCCATGTCCTAAAAAACAAATTTTAACTTCACATGAAAAAAACTATTCTAGCATTTATCACTTTAATCCTTTTATCGTCCTGTAATAAGGAGGAACCTGGAGGGAATGTACACATTACCGGAAATATTAAAGGATTAAAAAAAGGAACTTTATACATCCAAAGAGTCGTTGATACAATGCTGGTTGCAATTGACACGATTCATATTGACGGAAGCGCCGTTTTTGAAAGTCACTTAGATCTAAAATCACCTGAAATGCTATACTTGTTTCTAGACAGAGGCGTGAGTAATTCCATGGACAACAACCTGCCTTTCTTTGCTGAGCCGGGAAAAATAACTATTGAAACCAGTTTAGATCGCTACTTATCTGATGCTACAATTACAGGTTCTAAAAACAATGAAATCTTTGAAGAATTTAAAAAAATAAACAGCCGCTTCACCGATGAAAGTCTTATTTTAATAGAAAAAAAATTCAATGCAGTAAAAAGTCAAAACATAAAAACCATTGATAGCATAGGAGCAAAACAGGATTCTAACTTGAAAAGAAAATACTTATTTGCCACAAATTTCGCTCTAAACAATAGACACTACGAAGTGGCACCTTATATTGCCTTATCCCAGATTTACGACATCAACATAAAATACTTAGATACGATTCAAAAATCAATGTCTCCTAAAGTGGCAAAATCTCTTTATGGAAAGCAATTAACAGAGTATGTAGCAACAATCAAAAAACAGCAATAATCATACAAATTAAGAGAAGTACTATTAGAACCTCCTCGTATTCTATCCTGAGTAGTGTTTTTTCATAATTTATGTTCTAAAAAAAAATGAAACAAAAACCATCTTGTTAAGGCAAGATGGTTTTTTGTTTTATAATTACAGTCCGATTAATATACTGAATAAAAGCAGTTTAAGAACCTAAAAACACACTATAGCGCACTAGAAGTTATTCCAGCAACAATCATTCCTACAAATAGTAAAAGATAAAGAGAGAAAACAACCAGAGTCATAATTCCAATGTATTTATAATGTGACTTTAGGTATTCTAACGAAGTAGTCAAGGCATCTGAATCATTGTTTTGGAATGCTGCTTTGGCATTTGAAGCAAACTTATTCAAGTAATATACTGGAAAAAAATAAAGAATGGCTATCAAAAAGTATACAAAAGCCATTACAAACCCAAAAGAAGATCCCATCATTCCCATAGCAGGATTCACCTTAGCCATAGCAGAGAATAGCGTTCCGGCGAATAAAGCGGCAAAAATAATAAACCCAATTCCGATGTAACCAAGAATGGACAAAAAATAGGCCCACTTTGCGGTTTCTTTCAAAAAGCCCTTAGCAGAGGCGCTAAGTTTCATTTCGAAACTTTCAATCACTGAATGCTCTTCCATATGTATTTGTTTTTTTTGTTAGAACCCAAATTTAACAAAAAAAATTATGAAAAGCATTAAATAGGAATCAATTGTCATGTCCCCAAAAACAAAAAACCATCCCGCTTAAGACGGGATGGTTTTATCAAAGAGCCGGCGGAGGGACTCGAACCCACGACCTGCTGATTACAAATCAGCTGCTCTAGCCAACTGAGCTACGCTGGCGACTCATTACGGGTGCAAATATAGGTCTGAATTTCTGTTTTCCAAAACAAATTCAAACTTTTTTTGCTTTTTTTTTGACTACAATTCGTTGATTTTAGCAATCAATTGATTAGCAGTTTGTTCCAATTCAACATTAATTTGTTTGAAGTGTGCTTTTTTATTTTCTACTTTTTTAACATTTACCTTTGTGATTAAAGTGTCAAAAGCAGCAATCGCTTCGTCAATTAAAGCATTCGTTTCTGTTGTTGGTTTTCCTGTTGTAGAAATTTCGAACAAGTAAACTGCTTCAATAATATCTCCTAAAACGTAGTTGATGTCTTTTTTTAAATTCTTAATGTTTGCCATTTTTATTTTTTTAAAATTTGAATTTTAATTTGCGTCTGCAAAAGTACACATAATCTTTCTATTACCGACTATGAAATGTAAATTTCTAAAATTGAAGCTTTTCCATTGATAATGAATGCATGCATGGCAGCAGGAATCAAAACGGTATCTCCCTTTTTATATTCTAGTTTTGAATTGTCAAATTCTATTTCAAATGCTCCTTCCACACACATATATACGGTAAAGCTTTCTCCAGATTTAGAAACTGAAATAGCTCCATCTAGCGGGATAAAGTTAGTGGTAAAGTAAGGACAATCAACCACTGGATTAGACTCATTGCTATTCTTAGAGTATTCTTTTTTAGTTTCAACTGTGTTGTAATTGATCGCTTCCAATGCCAAATCCACATGCAATTCTCTGGTATTCCCATTCGTGTCTACTCGATCAAAATCATACAATCGATACGTAATATCCGAAGTTTGTTGAATCTCGGCCACCATTAATCCAGCACCAATAGCGTGAACAGTGCCGGTTTCCAGAAAGAAAACATCTCCTGCTTGTACCTTTATATCATCCAGAATAGAGAGCAGGGTTTTATTTTTTAGGTTTTCTAAATAGGCTTCGGGATTCGACTTTTCTTTGAAACCTACAATAATTCGGGCGTCATCATCTGCTTGCATGATATACCACATCTCTGTTTTACCAAAAGAATTGTGGCGTTTTTTTGCTAAGGCATCATTAGGATGTACTTGAATAGACAAATCTTGACGGGCATCTAAATATTTAAAAAGCAACGGAAATTGCTTTCCAAAGCGATTATAAACTGCTGTCCCTAGGATTTTCTCAGGAAACTCATTAATAATATCTGTCAATGCACTGCCTTTCCAATCTCCGTGAGCCACAATACTGACATCTCCTGCTACAGTCGATAACTCCCAACTTTCGCCAATATGCGTTGAGGCAATGGGTTTATTAAGTATTGTTTTTAATTTTTCACCACCCCAGATTCTTTCTTTCAAAATGGGTTTAAACTGTAAGGGATAAAATGTCATGTAACTATTTTTTTTGAGTCCCAAATGTAAACAAATCAATATTGTTTTCCACCAAAATAGGTTTCCATTTACAGGAGTCCGTTAAACTACCGAAAAAAGTATAAATTAATTCCAATCAGAAAGGTAGCAAATCACATCTTGTAATTGATTATACTAATTTTTTAATGGCTTCAAGTGCTTTAGGAATATGTTTTGTTGCCAGAATACTGTCAAAAATCATTTGTACTACTCCGTTTTTATCCGTTACATAAGTCACTCGTCCTGGAAGCAACCCGAACATTCCAGAGGGAACCCCAAAAAGTTTTCTTATTTTTTTATCAGAATCGGACAAGAGAATAAAAGGCAGTTTGAATTGTTTGCTGAATTTTTGATGTGAGGCAACGCTATCGCTGCTAATCCCTATCACTTCTGCACCCAAATCCTTAAAATCTTCGTATTGATCCCTAAAACTACAGGCTTGCGCAGTACATCCAGGCGAATTATCTTTAGGATAAAAATAAATTACAAGCGGTTTTTGGCCTACTACGTTTCCACTGTCAAAATCAGTTCCATTGGTGTCTTTCGCCATGAAATGGGGAATAGTATCTCCTACTTTTAGCTCCATTATTCTCCTTTATAAGTTACAAAATTCCGAGGTGTTTCGTATAAAACCACTTCTAATTCAAACTCTGCCTTGATTCTTTTTCTAATTTTATTCCAAATGACTACTACAATATTTTCAGCTGTTGGATTCAAATCCTGAAACTCCGGAACATCCAAGTTCAGATTTTTATGATCAAACTGATGCTCAACTTCCTCTTTAATAATATCACTCAGAAATTTCACATCCATTACATAACCCGTTTCCGGATCAATTTCCCCAGTCACACTTACTATCAGTTCATAGTTATGCCCGTGGAAATTTGGATTGTTGCACTTGCCAAAAACGGCATCATTTTGTTCAAAAGTCCAATCTTTCCTATGCAATCTGTGAGCCGCATTGAAATGGGCTTTTCGTGAAATAGTCACTTTCATAAAACGTATAAATTAGGGGTTATCTGTGCTCGAGTTCAGAGACAAAGGGCTTTTATGTTCTTCCAGAAAATAATAAAACTCGTCAAAAATTATTTTGAACCAAACGGTGTATAAGGCCGGCTGCAATTCCATATCCATTTTAACATCCTCAATTTTCATCCATTTCCAGTCTTCCACTTCCTCCGGATTGATGACCGGTGCGTCGTTATAATAGCCAATCATCACATGATCGAGTTCATGCTCCGTCAAGCCATTATCAAACGGCGCTTTATAAATAAAATGAAAAAGTTCTTTGAGTTCTGTTTTAAAACCCATTTCCTCAAATAGCCTTCGGTTTCCCGCCTGAATATTTGTTTCTCCCTCGCGTTGATGACTGCAACATGTATTAGTCCACAATAACGGGGAATGGTATTTTTGACCTGCCCGCTGCTGCAGCATGATTTCATTCGTACTGTTTAGAACAAAAACTGAAAAGGCACGATGCAGAACTGCTTTTTCATGCGCTTCAAGCTTAGGCATCAGCCCTATCTGCTCATCATTTTCATTAACTAAGATTACATTTTCTTCTAACATGTGGATTTATAATTAGGTCAAAAATACAAAAAAAGAACGGGTATCTATACCGTTTTTGAATTTGTGAAAAGTTTAACGAGTGTTGAATACCCTAATATTCTAATTTTATATTCTTTGTATTAGTCTTCTAATTTACAATTTAGCGTGGGTAAGACCCGCAAAACTAAAAGGCTGTTTTTTTCGTAAATATAGAGGAATCAAAAACTTAAATAAAAGAAAATTCAATTGCAAAGTAGCCGACATTTTAAAATAAAAAGCGCTTTACATTTGTACTGTAAATAAAAAAAAGATGAAAACAAAAAACCAATTCGTAAGTGTATTATTTTTAACCTCTTTATTCATGTTCACTGCCTGTGCACAAACAACAAAGAAACAAGATCCTATAAAAAAAACTGTCACAATGAAAAACACAATTGAAAAACCTGGAAACCCATATTACTCCAATACGGATACTGCAAAACTCAAAATAAGTAATGCCGAATGGAAAAAAGTTCTACCCGAAGATGTCTATGAAGTAACTCGTAATGCGGATACGGAAAGACCTTTCACAGGAAAATTCTGGAATACAGATGACAAGGGGACTTATTATTGTGCCGCCTGTGGCAACAAATTATTTCGTTCCGGCGCCAAATTTTCCAGCACTTGCGGCTGGCCAAGCTTTTTCGAACAAGACAATAAAAACAGTGTGGTTTATAAAACCGATAATTCACTGGGAATGGAAAGAACTGAAGCGCTCTGCGGAAGATGTAACGGTCACTTAGGTCATCTTTTTGATGACGGACCGGAACCAACCAAAAAAAGATACTGCATGAATTCAATCGCACTGGACTTTATACCTGATACCAAATAACATGAAAAAATTATTTTTAGTATGTATTTTAACGACCAGTAGCTTGTTTGCGCAAGGTCAAACACCAAAGCAATCCAATCTTGAATCCATTACTTTAGCCGGTGGATGTTACTGGTGTGTTGAGGCCGTTTATGAGAATCTCATTGGAGTACAATCGGTAATCTCAGGATATGCAGGCGGCAAAAATACCAATCCTACCTATGAAGATGTGTCAACTGGAAGATCGGGTTATGCAGAAGTGGTAAAAATTACCTATGACAAAAACGTAACGAATCTAGATGAGATTTTCAAAGTCTTTTTTACGGTACATGACCCAACGACACTTAACCGGCAAGGTGCCGATGTAGGAACACAATACCGTTCCGCCATTTTTTATAAAAATGAAGCACAAAAAAAATCAGCGCAAACGATAATCAACGCAATGAAAAAGGCCAAGATTTATGATAGTCCGATAGTAACAACACTAGAACCGTTGACTAAATTTTACAAAGCAGAAGATTACCATCAAAATTACTACGCCAACAATAAGAACCAACCCTATTGTCAAATGGTAATTCAACCTAAAATGGAGAAATTCGAAAAGCTTTTTAAAAACCGATTGAAGAAACAAAAATAAAAGAGTAAGAATACCGTCTTGTTTGAAATAACAAGACGGTTTTTTTATATCCTACTCAAAAAAAAGACACTTTACACCCCTATTTAAAATTAATGCCAGACGAAATAATTTTGCTATATTTGTTTCTAACTGACCTTCTTTAGAATCGAAACAGCTGTGTTTTTAACTAAAATAAAGGCTGTTTAGCAACCAAATTTTACACTACCAACTAATGAAAAAAATTATTCTTTTTGCTGGCTTATGCTCCTTCTCCTTTTTTGCTACTGCACAAAATTCCGTTCTTAAAGCCACGGTTGCCCAAAAAGCAGCCTCCTTAGAATCTAAAGTCAGTACCTGGCGGAGAGACTTTCACCAAAACCCTGAATTAGGCAATAGAGAATTTAAAACTGCCGAAAAAATAGCAACACATTTGCGTTCTTTGGGCATGGAAGTACAAACTGGTGTGGCCAAAACTGGCGTGGTAGGAATTTTAAAAGGCGGAAAACCCGGTCCGGTTGTAGCACTTAGGGCAGATATGGATGCCTTGCCTGTAACAGAAAGAGTCGCCATTCCTTTTGCCTCAAAAGCAATGGGAGAATACAACGGTCAGGAAGTAGGTGTCATGCATGCTTGCGGACATGATTCGCATATAGCCATGCTGATGGGAACTGCTGAAATTCTGGCCGCTATCAAAAGTGAATTAAAAGGAACGGTTAAATTCATTTTTCAACCTGCTGAGGAAGGCGCTCCCGATGGTGAAGAAGGTGGAGCTGCACTAATGGTAAAAGAAGGCGTTCTGGAAAATCCAAAAGTAGATGTGATTTTTGGCTTACACATTAGCGCAGACACCGAAGTCGGCAAAATCAATTACCGTCCAAAAGGAGCGATGGCTTCCTCAGACTGGTTCAAGATAAAAATAAAAGGAAAACAATCACACGGAGCCAGCCCATGGCAATCCGTAGATCCTATTGTTGCGGCTTCCCAAATAATATTGGGATTACAAACTATTGTGAGTCGCAATGTAGATTTAACGGAGTCCGCGGCCGTGGTTAGTGTTGGAAAAATTACATCTGGCGTAAGAAGTAATATTATACCGGAAGAACTTGAAATGGCAGGAACGATTCGGACCCTAGACAAACAAGTTCAGGAAATGATCCATAATAGATTGAAACAAATTACCACCAATATTGCAGAAAGTGCCGGAGCTACTGCCGAGGTGATCATCACTAAACAAACCCTGATTACCTATAACGATCCTATATTGACTGAAAAAATGCTCCCTACATTAGAAACTGTAGCGGGGAAAAACAATGTGGTATTGACTCCTGCAGCAACTGGAGCCGAAGATTTTTCGTACTATCAAGACAAAGTTCCCGGACTTTTCTTTTTCCTGGGTGGAATGCCAAAAGGCAAAAATCCTGCCGAAACAGCCTCACATCATACCCCCGATTTTTATATCGACGAGGGTAGTTTTGTATTAGGAATGAAAGCAATGTCCGACCTAACTATAGATTATATGGAAATGAATGCTAAAAAATAAATTAGTACCTGAATAGACAATTTTAAAAAGTTTTTAAAACTACAACCGAAAAGAAATTTTCGGTTTTTTTACACCTTTGTATGATTCAAAAAAATAATATTCAAATGATTTATTTAAAGCAACTTAACCTGTTTTTTTTTAACGATTTTTAGTAAATTTATGTCTGCATCTTAAAAGTTGATTCTGTCAAGGAAACACTAAACATATTCAAAAGAAATCTCTAGGAAAATTGCCAACTAAAAAGCTGTAAAATGAAAGCACTTGAAACCTATTTTAAATACCAAAAAGGGCGTAGAACCTCGTCTTATAAAAAACGTCTGACTCCTATACTGTTAAAACTTTCCATGAGTTGCGGGTTGAAATCAAGAAACAGAGAGCTTTATTTGAATTGGTTGCCTTTTGTAACAAAAAAATAAGCCAAACAATTTCATCTTATGAGCATAATACATGTAAAAAAAACATCTTAAAAGCATTAAAATCATAGTAACTTCAAAAAGAGAATTGTTGTTTAATAAAATAGATGCAACTTTACCGTACAAGACTCTTTCACACCTATCGGAGACAAATAAATACTAAATAACGCTAGGAATCATAAACTCCTTCAAGAATACTTAAAACCATATTTATATAACCATTATGAAACTAACCATCATGCTCATATTCGCATTTATCCTACTGAGTTGCGGCGGTAATTCTATCTATAAATCACAAAGTAAAAGTAAGGATTGGGCGATGCTCGACTTTGTAAAAGTAGATAGCCTAAACCCTATTTTAGAACCACAGTTACATCCTGTTTTTCAATCTCCAATAAGCAACAAAAAAGTCCACTGGGAAGAACGAAATGTTCTTAATCCATCCGCTATTGTCAAAGACGGAAAAGTATACCTCATCTACAGAGCGCAAGACAAAGACATGACATCAAGATTAGGCCTAGCTATCAGCGATGATGGACTGCACTTTAAAAAACAACCCACACCAATATTCTATCCGGACAACGACACGATGAAACAATACGAATGGAAAGGAGGTGTTGAAGATCCTAGAATTATAGAAAGCGAGAATGGGACTTACATTATGACTTACACATCCTATGATGGTAAAACTGCGCGTCTTTGTTTAGCCAGTTCAAAAGATTTAAAAACATGGACAAAACACGGTTTAGTATTAAGGGAAGAAAAATACAAAGACTTGTGGTCAAAATCCGGAGCTATAGTTTGCAAATTATACAAAGATAAAATCATAGCTACAAAAATTAAAGGCAAATACTGGATGTATTTTGGGGATACTGATTTGTATATAGCAACCTCTGAAGATCTCATCCATTGGGAAGTAGCCGAAAATAATGAAAACAAAAAAATGATTACTGTTTTACATCCCAGAATGGGATATTTTGATAGTCGTTTAGTAGAACCCGGTCCTTTTGCATTACTTCAAAAGCAAGGTATCGTGCTGATTTACAACGGAAGTAATGCCGAAAATTATAATGATTCAAGTTTACCTAAATTCACTTATGCAGCAAGCCAGGCGCTATTTGACAAAGAAAAGCCCTATAAATTAATAGACCGAATGGATAGTTATTTCCTTCATCCGGACAAGCCTTATGAAAAAACAGGCGAAGTAAATGAGGTTTGTTTTGTAGAAGGATTAGTTTACTTTAAAAAACAATGGTTCTTGTATTATGGAACGGCTGATTCAAAAATTGCCGTTGCTGTCAAAAACAGATAATACCCATCTTGTTGACATTAATTAATCAACTACTAAACTTCCTAAATAAGCCAAAAATCTGAATATTATATCCCTTTTATTTTGGGGATTAATTCTTTTTTTTTAACTTTTTCAAATTCATTGAAAGTAGAAATAAAGAACGCTATAAAAAACTGGTTAGATTTAGTGGGAAAACTTAAAGTTGGCACGGCTGCAATTCTTAGTATAAGCCACCAATGCCAATTAATAATAATTGATATTGGTGGCAATTAGTGAAGTTTATTTCAAAGCTGGAAAATCTGTAGTAAAACCTAAATTCCTATTCAGATTATTTTTGGTTTAAAATCGCTCCAATCATCAACGCACATTTCTCGCCATCAATAGCGGCAGAAATAATTCCGCCTGCATAACCTGCGCCTTCTCCACAAGGATACAGCCCTTTTATTTGAACATGTTCATAGGTCAAGGGATCTCTGGGAATACGCACCGGGGATGACGTTCTGGATTCTGGCGCATGAAGCACGGCTTCATTAGTCAAATAACCTCGCATTGATTTTCCAAATTCAGTAAATCCTTCCCGTAATATTTGCGTTAAAAAATCGGGGAAAACCTGTCCCATTTCTACCGAAGTAGTTCCGGGAACATACGATGTTTTTGGGATATCCGATGAAACTCGGTTTTGTGTAAAATCAATCATGCGTTGTGCTGGCACTTTTTGGCTTTCGCCAGCTAAATGCCAAGCGCGTTGCTCGATACTTTTTTGGAATTCCATTCCGGCCAAAGCACCAAATTTAGCAAAAGGTTTAAAATCCTCCAGTTGCAATTCGATTACAATTCCCGAATTAGCAGTAGCCTGATCCCTTTTGGATGGGGACCAACCATTAGTAACCACTTCGCCGGGACTCGTGGCGCAAGGAGCAATCACGCCGCCAGGACACATACAAAAGGAATACATTCCCCGGCCTCCTACTTGTTTCACAATAGAATACGGAGCGGGAGGTAAAAACTCCCCACGGTAATCACAACTGTACTGAATGCTGTCAATCAAAGATTGCGGATGTTCTGCCCGCACGCCCAAGGCAAAAGGTTTGGCCTCGATAAAAATCTTTTTTCGGTCTAACAATTCGAAAATATCACGAGCTGAATGTCCCGTAGCCAAAATGAGTTTATTGGCAAGAATGGTGTCGCCGTTTTGAGTAACAACACCCTGAACTTCATTATTTTTTAATAAAATATCGGTCAATCGGGTTTCAAATAAAACCTGTCCACCACATTCGATGATTTTCTCTCGAATGTCCTGAATAATCTGAGGTAATTTATTTGTTCCAATATGCGGATGCGCCTCAATCAGAATATCTTCAGAGGCTCCAAAAGCGACAAACAACTCCAAGACACGCGTTACATCACCTCTTTTTTTAGAACGCGTATACAACTTCCCGTCCGAATAGGTTCCGGCACCGCCTTCGCCAAAACAATAATTGGAATCTTCATTGACGACATGATCGAGATTGATGGCTTTTAAATCTCTTCGTCTGCCCCTAACGTCTTTTCCGCGCTCGATAACTATAGGCCTTAACCCTAACTCGATCAATTGCAAAGCAGCAAAAAGTCCGGCGGGTCCGGCACCAACAACAAGTACTTCTTGAGCTGAGGAAACATTTTTATACTCCGGAAGTTGTATTTTTTGCTCTTGAAAAGGCTCTCCTTTTAAAAAAATCACAACTTTAAGATTGATTTTAATGGCTTTTTGACGGGCATCGATCGACCTCTTTAAAATAGAAATATGTTGAATTTCAGTTACAGAAACGGTAATTTGTTTTGACAAATGATTTTTTAGCAGCACATCATTTGCTGCAATTTCCGGGGATACTTGTAATAAGAGTTCTTGAGGCATTTTTTTAGATTATTCGATTTTCAGATTATTTGACTTTTAAAATGTCAAAAATAATCCACGTACAAAAGTAGTATTTTGTACTGACTTCTTCTTGTAGAAAACAGAATCCGTTTTCAATTTTTAAAATTGACTAGTTTTCGAATTAGAGGTTGTAACTTTGTATGCTAAAACAGTTACCCAGTTAAACCATTAACCGATTAATCTTAAGGAAAAATGTCCAGAAAAATAAAATTGATATGGGATTTCCGTGGGCCAGCTTCCGCAAAAACTGCCGAACACCATGAAATCCATTTAAAAGAATACATCGCTATTGAAAAATTGCCATTGAATATCACTGGGTTCGAAATCCAAAGCGAAATGCTTGCCATTGCTTTTATGGTGGTCACCGATGAAAACATGATTCAGGTACGAGATGCTTTGAAACCGCATCGTGGAGAATTATTTACAGTCTAAAGTCATAAAGCCGAAGGTCTAAATGTACAAAAAAATCAAAACAACGGTTGTTATCAAAATTTAAGCCTAATCATAGAACCTTACATCACTTTAAATCAAGTTTGCACTATTTTTCCTGAAGGACATATTAATAAACCCGAATAATAATTGCATTCAAAAGTAACATTTGTCCCAAAAACATCTTTATAAATAGAGGTCAGAAAATAATCAGTCTTACCGTTGCTATTTTCTTTATAATCTTCTTTATAAATGTTTTCAACAACAAATTTTCCATCTATAAATTTAAAATAAGCAACATAACCTCTCCAATTGGCACTGGAAAGGTTAGTTATTAATTTTTCTGGAATTGGATGATCTTTAAAATACCCTTCTAAAGGATTTGATTGTATGGCTAAAGTATCTTTTTCGATAATTAAATAATCCGGAACCTGACCGGTTGCAAATGAGCTGACTGATACTAAAAAAGCAAAAAACACTTTTAAAAACTTCATAAAATTATTTTAATTCGCCACTTCGCTAATGAATTTTATTCGCATCAGACGCAATTCACAAAGATCATATTCACCGTCAAATTCCTTGAGCGCTGCTTCAATATTATCCGATTCGGATTCCATGAAATACTCGTGAATTTCTTCTTGTTGTTCATCGTCAAGCATGTCGTCAATCCAATATTTTATGTTCAGCTTGGTACCAGAATACACAATTTGTTCCATCTCTTTTATTAAAACATCCATCTTAATCCCTTTTGCGGAAGCAATATCATCGAGCGATAATTTTCTGTCAATATTCTGAATGATATAGAGTTTATTTACTGAATTGACTCCTGTCGATTTTACGACAAGATCTTCCGGACGCGTAATGTCATTTTCTACAACATAGCGGCTGATTAATTCCAGAAATTCCTTTCCATATTTTTTGGCTTTTCCTTCTCCAACCCCATGAATATTAATCAATTCTTCTTGAGAAACCGGATATTTCAAAGCCATATCTTCTAGTGATGGATCCTGAAAAACCACAAATGGTGGAACGCCAACTTTTTTAGCTACTTTTTTACGCAAATCCCGCAACATACCCATCAAAATTTCATCTGCAACTCCGGTAGATTTTGATGCGGTTACAATAGCCTCATCGACTGACTCATTGTATTGATGATCTTCCGACATCATAAAGGATTTTGGTTTTTTTATAAAATCCAGTCCTTTGCCGGTAATTTTGACAATGCCATAGGTTTCTATATCTTTTGATAAATAGCCAGCTACCAAAACCTGTCGCAGCAAGGCCATCCAATATTTTTCATCGTGTTTTGAACCGCATCCAAAAAAAGACTGCGCATCCGTTCTATGCGCCTTGATCACTGCATTGACACGACCAATCAAGGTAAAAACAACTTCTTTTGATTTGTATAAATGTTTGGTATCACGCACCACTTCCAGCAGTTGTACTACTTCCGCTTTAGCTTCTGTTTTTGTTTTTGGATTTCTAACGTTGTCATCCATATCTGCTCCTTCGCCCGTGACATCGTCAAATTCTTCTCCAAAGTAATGCAACAGAAACTTTCTTCTGGACATCGAAGTTTCGGCGTAAGCCACAACCTCCTGTAATAAAGCAAATCCAATTTCCTGTTCTGCAACGGGTTTCCCGGACATGAATTTTTCTAATTTCTCGACATCTTTATAGGAGTAATATGCCAAGCAATGGCCTTCACCACCATCTCGACCGGCACGTCCTGTTTCCTGATAGTAGCTTTCTAATGATTTAGGAATATCATGGTGAATTACAAAACGCACATCCGGCTTGTCTATTCCCATCCCAAAAGCGATGGTGGCCACTACGACATCGACATCCTCCATAAGGAACATGTCCTGATGTTTTGCACGGGTTTTAGCATCTAATCCCGCATGATATGGCACGGCACTTATCCCGTTGACTTGCAACACCTCGGCAATAGCCCCGACTTTTTTACGGCTCAGGCAATAAATAATACCCGATTTGCCTTTATGCTGTTTGATGAACCGAATAATATCCGATTCAATATTTTTTGTTTTAGTACGGACTTCATAATACAAATTGGGTCTATTGAAGGATGCCTTAAAAGTGGTAGCATCACACATATCCAAGTTTTTGAGAATGTCTTCCTGTACTTTAGGAGTAGCAGTAGCCGTTAGTCCTATAATAGACAAATCACCCAGTTGTTTTATGATGTGTTTCAGGTTCCGGTATTCTGGTCTAAAATCATGTCCCCACTCTGAGATACAATGAGCCTCATCTATGGCTACGAAAGAAATGGGTACGGTTTTTAGAAAATTGACATATTCTTCCTTTGTCAACGATTCCGGCGCAACGTACAAAAGCTTAGTCAATCCAGAGGTAATATCCTTTTTTACTTGCGCAATTTCAGTTTTGGTCAGGGAGGAATTTAAAACATGAGCAATCCCGTTTTCTGAGGATAAACTTCGAATGGCATCAACTTGATTTTTCATCAAAGCGATTAAAGGCGATACTACTATTGCAGTTCCTTCCTGAATTAAAGCGGGCAGCTGGTAACATAGTGATTTTCCCCCACCAGTTGGCATTATCACAAAAGTGTTCTGCTTATTCAACAGACTTTTTATGACTTGTTCTTGCAATCCCTTAAATTGGCTGAAGCCAAAATATTTCTTTAATTCTTTGTGTATTTCAATTTCGTTTGAATTCATTCTTTATTATGTGGTATTTTGTATAAATTTGCATCATCTAAAGGTACAAATTTCTTTTACACACACAAATTTTAATTATTCAGTTTTGATAACTACAGAAAATATATTGGCAAGTGCCAAAAAAACTATTTTATCGGAAAGCCAATCCATTGCAAAACTCGCTGATTTTCTGGATGAAAACTTTATTAGTGCCACACAAAGCATCTATAATACTGCCGGAAGACTAGTAGTAACAGGGATAGGAAAAAGCGCTATTATTGCCCAAAAAATGGTGGCTACTTTTAACTCTACCGGAACTCCGTCGTTGTTTCTTCATGCCTCCGAAGCCATTCATGGTGATTTAGGAATGATACAAAATGATGATGTGATTATTTGTATTTCGAAAAGTGGCAATAGTCCGGAGATAAAAGTACTGGTTCCGTTATTGAAACGTTTTGGCAATACCTTGATTGCCATTACTGGAAATACGTCCTCTTTTCTTGCCAAAGGATCTGATTTTGTATTGAATACTACCGTCACCTCCGAAGCTTGTCCAAACAATCTTGCTCCTACAAACAGCACTACCGCACAACTTGTCATGGGGGATGCGCTTGCGGTTTGCCTGATGGAAATACGCGATTTCAAACCGGAAGATTTTGCAGTCTACCATCCTGGGGGCGCATTAGGAAAAAAATTATTGCTCAAAGTGAAAGATATGTTAGAGCACAGTCTCAAACCGATGGTTACTCCGGATGCTTCAATCAAGAAAGTTATTTTCGAAATTTCAGAGAAGCGTCTTGGGGTCACTGCAGTTGTAGATCAGCATAAGGTAATCGGGATCATTACGGACGGAGATATAAGAAGAATGCTCAATGAACGAGATAATTTCACCGATTTAACCGCAAAAGATATTATGACAAAAAACCCAAAAATGACTTCTTCGGAAGCTATGGTAGTTGAGGCATTCAACATAATGGAAGATTTTTCTATCACCCAATTAGTAGTGGTTGATCATGGCGAATACAAAGGAGTCTTACATATACACGACATTTTAAAAGAAGGAATACTATAATGGCAAAAAAAAATTTAAACGAAATGTCCTTTTTAGATCATCTTGAAGAATTAAGATGGTTATTAGTTCGAAGTACTGTGGCTATATTAATCCTGGCCACTGTTACATTTTTCATCAGTGACTATATTTTTGACGTTATCATCTTTGGACCAACCGATCCAAATTTTATTACCTACCGTGCTTTTTGTGATTTATCACATTATTTGGGTTTTGCAGATAGTATTTGCGTAACCGAAATGGCTTTTATCATTCAAAACACCAATATGGAAGGACAGATCAATGTATTGATCTGGACCTGTATCACCGCCGGTTTTATATTGGGATTTCCTTTTGTATTATGGGAAATCTGGAAATTTATAAGCCCAGCATTGTATGAAACCGAAAAAAAACACGCAAAGCTTTTTGTGATCACCTCCTCCTTGCTCTTTTTCATGGGTGTCCTTTTTGGTTATTTCGTAATTGTCCCCATGTCGATGAACTTTTTTGCTACGTTTACCATAAGTGATGTAGTAAAAAATCAGTTTAGCGTTGATTCCTACATTGGGATGGTAAAAACCAGTGTTATCGCTTGCGGATTGTTTTTTGAATTACCAATAATTATCTATTTCCTGACTAAATTAGGCTTGGTAACCCCTGAATTTTTGAGGAAATACTGGAAATATGCCGTAGTCATCATCCTTATAGTAGCGGCAATTGTAACGCCTCCGGATGTGGTGAGTCAAATAATTGTAACCATCCCGATGTTGTTAATCTATGAAGCAAGTATCTTAATATCGAAAATAGTTGTAAAAAATCAAAAAAAAGTAAATGGCTGATATCATAAATGAATTCAACGAGTACCGTTCGAAAATGAACGAAAAATTATTGGCAGACAATAATAAAATTGTAAAGCGAATTTTTAATTTGGATACCAATGCGTATGCTCCAGGCGCTTTGGATGTAAAAACAAAAGAGCTTTTAGGCCTTGTTGCTTCAGCCGTTTTACGCTGCGATGATTGCATAAAATACCATTTGGAGACAAGCTTCAAAGAAGGTGTCACCAAAGAAGAAATGATGGAGGCGATGGGAATTGCTACACTTGTTGGCGGAACTATTGTTGTGCCTCATTTGCGCAGAGCCTATGAGTTCTGGGAAGCACTGGAGGAAACCGCAACAAAATAATTTGTTAAGAAGTTCTATCGTTTAATTGTTTATTCGTTTATTTGACGATTAAACAATTAAACGATTGATGCGTTAAACGATTAAACCAAAAAAAATGAAATTACGAGCCGAAAATCTAATCAAAACCTACAAAGGACGCAGTGTTGTCAAAGGCATTTCGGTAGAGGTAAATCAAGGCGAAATCGTTGGACTCTTGGGGCCTAACGGTGCCGGAAAGACAACTTCATTTTACATGATTGTGGGATTAGTAAAACCCAATTCCGGAAATATATTCCTAGATGATTTGAACATCACAGATTACCCGATGTATAAAAGAGCACAGCAGGGAATTGGTTATTTAGCTCAAGAAGCTTCCGTTTTTAGAAAATTAAGCATCGAAGACAATATATTAAGTGTTTTGCAATTGACAAAATTATCCAAAGCGGAACAAGAAGCAAAAATGGAAAGTTTAATTGATGAGTTTAGTTTAGAACACATTAGAACCAATCGTGGGGATTTACTTTCCGGCGGTGAACGCCGCAGAACTGAAATAGCCCGTTGTCTGGCTACAGATCCAAAATTCATTTTATTAGATGAACCATTTGCCGGTGTCGATCCTGTTGCCGTTGAAGACATTCAGCGAATTGTAGCGCAATTAAAAAATAAAAATATCGGAATTCTTATTACAGATCACAACGTTCAGGAAACCTTAGCCATCACTGATAAAACCTACCTAATGTTTGAAGGTGGCATCCTTAAAGCCGGAATTCCAGAAGAATTAGTTGAGGATGAAATGGTACGTCGCGTGTATCTGGGGCAAAATTTCGAGCTTCGAAAAAGAAAGTTGGAGTTTTAAAAGAGTGCTTCGTTTTTAGTGTTCCTATTTGAGAATGGAAAATCAAAAAAAAAAAAATGGAAAATCAAGATAAACCAAGTCAAGAAGCATTAGAAAGATGGAGTAAAGACCCCGACAACTGGATCTGGGACCTGTTTTATTATAACAAAAAAGACAAACGCATTTTGCCCCCTAAAAAAATTGCTTGGATGGGAAACACCATAAACTTTGCTAGTCCAAAATCGGTACTTTTTATGATTGGAGCCTTATCATTTTTTGTATTTGTAGTCCTTTCGATAGTGAAAAATAAATAATTATTCCACAGTAATAAACCGCAACTGCTCCAAATCTCCATTGTAAATATTGACATCTACATTGCCATTTATTCCTGGAACAGAAGCTTTCTCCGTAAATTGCCAAAACAACCAGTCTTTGGCTATTTCCTCCCTGTAAAAATTATAATTGGCTATCCAAAAAAGATAATCGCCGAATTCCTCTTTCAAAAAATCATCGTAATAGCGCTCGCCGGTATAGATAATAGGCTTTACTCCGTAATGGGATTCTACAGTATTTAACCACCTTTTCAAGCCTAATTTAAGATTTTCAATCGACTGGTTTTTAGGTAATTTTTCAATATCCAAAACAGGCGGTAAATCTCCCTTTTGAAGGGTGACGGTTTTGATAAAAAGTTGGGCTTGTTCAATTGAATTTTCGTTAGGACGATAATAATGATAGGCGCCTCTAATCATTTTATTTTCTTTGGCACCCAGCCAGTTCCGCTCAAAATTTCTGTCTTTCCGGTCTTTCCCAACCGTAGCGCGAATAAACACAAAATGTAGTGGATATTTATTTTCTAAAGTATCCACATAAGTCCATCTGATTTTACCTTGGTATTCTGAAACATCTAAACCGATACTTTTTCCTTCGTGCTTTTCTAAAACCTGAAAATTTCGAACATCAGAAATGCGCTTGGCTTCAGTTTCTTCTTGTAGAATTTTATCCGATTTAAAACTAAAATAATACGCTAAACCATCTCTATAATGATATCCAACAGCAGCCATCAGTGCTACTAAAAGAGTACCAATAGAATAGCGTAAAAACTTTCCGGAGAAAACAGTTGCTTTCTTCTTATGTTTACGGACAAGGGTAGTTTTTCTTCGTACGGTTTGTTTTCTCATTCAAAAATTACTTTTTGACTACTTTATTATTCAAAACCGACAGTAAAACATAAAACAGTATCAGTAATGGAATTCCTAAATAGCGAAAGAAAACCAACAATAGAAAAGCACAGATCAAAAAGACAATTTGAAGGGTGTTTTCTTTGAAACTGAACTTCTTGATTTTCAGAGAAAATAACGGAATTTCCGCATTTAGCATAAAGGCGCTCAATACGGTTAGCACTAATAAAAACCATGGGTTGGTCAATAGTTCAACAATAAATATAGAATCGGTATATTTCAAAACCAACGGCAGACTCAGAATAAACAGTGCATTGGCAGGCGTTGGCAAACCAATAAAAGAATCTGTTTGACGGGTATCGATATTAAAATTAGCCAAACGATAACAAGAGCCCAACGCAATTACAAAACCCAAATAAGGGAAAAACTGCAAATAACCTGCTGGTGCTGTTGTTGCATGACTAATCATCATTTGATACATCACTAAACCCGGAACAACTCCGCTGGTCACCATATCTGCCAAAGAATCCAACTGCAAGCCAAGCGGACTTGACACCCTGAATAATCGGGCAAAAAAACCATCAAAAAAGTCCAAAAATATACCCAGACAAACAAAATAAAAGGCCATTTCAAAATCTTTATTAAAAGCAAATACCAGCGCAATGCACCCACAAAAAAGATTCAGTAACGTAATTAAATTCGGGATATGCTTTTTAATAGTCATCATAATAAAGTTTAAGTACACAAAGATGGCAAATTTAACATAATAAGTGAATGAAAAGTACGTTTTGTAATAGAGATTTAAACCGCTACAGCCAAGTAGCTTTTTAAGGACTCAAAACTCTGAAAGAGCCATTTCTAAATTATGTACAAATAATTCAAACTACAGCTGTAAAAAAGGTATTCTTCCTTTTGTAATTTACTATGATTCTAAAAAAATGAATAAAAACAAACTTTTCAAGTACTATCCGCGTGTTAGTTTAATTCTTTACGACCATTGTTACCCATAAATTTTTCAGCTCAAGGAACTAGAAGATCCAATAAATTCAGGACTAATCCACACTAAATTGATCCGCAATACTAAATTCAACAGCAAAATGAAATATCCTCAGTAAAAAATTATATTTTTGATAAAAATTAAACAGACTTTTAGTTCGTAAAAATGATGCCCTTAAAAAAAAGCTTTTTAGTAGCAATCCTCTTGGCAAGCACCCTCACGTATGGCCAAGCGGTTAGAAAATACTCCAATGAATTCATGAATATCGGGGTTGATGCGGCTGCATTGGGCATGTCAAATACTGTCGTGGCTTCAACCAGAGATGTCAATTCAGGATATTGGAATCCCGCTGGCTTGATTCATCTGGAAGACCATCAGGTTTCAGTAATGCATGCTAATTATTTTGCAAATATTGCCCAATACGATTACTTGGCCTACGCCAGCCCAATTGATGATCACAGTGCTTGGGGCATTTCATTAATACGTTTTGGAGTTGATGATATATTAAACACCACTGAATTAATCGATAGTCAGGGTAATATTGACTACAACCGGATCAGTCTTTTCTCTACGGCTGATTATGGATTTACCTTTTCCTATGCCAGAAAACTACCCGTTCCCGGATTTCAATATGGTATAAGCGCTAAAGTGATTCGCCGAATCATCGGGAAATTTGCTAATTCTTGGGGATTTGGTTTTGATGCTGGAATCCAATTCGAAAAAAACAACTGGCAATTTGGGCTAATGCTCCGCGACATTACAACGACGTATAACGTGTGGAATATTGACGAAGACGAATATAAAAAAATTGCTGGTGCCATTCCTGAAGAAAACCAAGAATTACCGGAAAGCACTGAAATTACTGCCCCAAAAGCACAATTGGGACTTGCTAAAAGGTTCATCATTCGGTATGATTACAGCATTCAGGCTGCAGCCAATGTGAATATGCGCTTTGCCAGAACCAATGATTTAATTGCAACTAATTTTATAAGTATTGATCCCGCTTTAGGACTGGAATTTGGCTACACTGATTTGGTCTTCGTTCGTGCCGGAGTGGGTAATTTTCAGAATGTACAGCAATTAGATCAGACGGAAAGAGTAGGTTTCCAACCTAATATTGGCTTGGGATTTAAATACAAAGGCATTCAGATTGACTATGCATTGACCGATTTAGGCAATCAAAGTACCGCTTTATACTCAAATATTTTTTCAGTGAAAGTAGATTTGGGAATGTTCCGAAATTAATTTAACAGAACCTTTATAATCAAATAATGCTGTGGATTATGATTCCATTTTTTAAAAGTTCACGATACGTTAGAAAACATGAATTCTGATTTTAACCACCAAACTTTCTGCTTCATTTTTGTTTCTTTGAGTATCTTTGGAAAACAAATACAATCAATGCGGACGCAAATTTATTTTTTAAATACATAAGCGCCCTATTACCCTTTAAAAGCTAACGAATGCAAACCTCTTCTTTCAAAAAAATAATTTTCTTCCTGTTTTTATTTTTAACGGCACCGTGTAGTTTTGGACAAAACATCCAATTATCAAAAAACACGAAGGTCAGTGTACTAACCTGTGGAACAGGCAATGAATCGTATTCTCTTTTTGGCCACACGGCAATTCGCGTTCAGGATACAATAAATGCAATTGATGTGGTATATAATTATGGAGCTTTTGATTTTAACACCCCTAATTTCGTGATGAAATTTATAAAAGGAGACCTACAGTATTTTGCTGTAGCAAATTCCTATCCAGATTTCATCAATCAATATCAGTACGAAAGAAGATCTGTTTATGAGCAGGAGCTGAATATTCCTGAACATTTAAAACAAAAACTGTTTGACAACCTCAATACATCCTTAGCATCAGGAGAAAGTTATTACACCTATAAGTTTATCGATAAAAACTGCACCTCGATGGTTGTTGCCATTATCAACAAAACACTAGATACAACCGCTATTGTAAAAAATGCTGATACTGACCTCACCTACAGAACTATTTTGTATCCGTATTTTGACGGTCATTTTTATGAGAAACTAGGAACAAGTATCATTTTTGGAAAAAAAGTAGATCAATTAGGCACGCAATTATTTCTTCCCTTTGAATTGCAAAAAAGCCTAAAAAAAGTTTTTTTTCAAAACCGTCCGCTGGCACCGGAAAACAAAACCATAATCGAATTCAAAAATGAAGTTCCCTTCTCTTGGTGGAACAATCCGTATACCTATTTTTTACTGCTTGCTCTAATCATTTTTATAAACAAAAAGGGTATCAATTTGTTGTACCTTATTCTAATGGCAACAATAGGACTATTCTTTACGTTTATTGGGTTTTATTCAGATCATCTTGAGCTGGGTTACAACTACAATATTTTGTTGTTTAACCCAACCTTAATAGGGTTATTGTATTTTTATTGGAAAAAGAGCCAAAAAGGGATCTATAATTTGGTTTTATTTAATCTGCTCTCGGTTGTACTCTATTTCTTTTTGATAATCAACAAAGCACATTTAATAATAGTTTTACCCTTAATGGTAACCAGCGGAATTATCTTAGTGCGACTGGCCATTAAAAATAAAAAAAGAATTCCTACACTATTGTAACATCTTAATTTACTATACCTGAATTATTCTAAACAAATATTAAAATTTTTTAACTACCAATTTAATGGTTTTTTAAAATTTTAAAAAAACATGTAATTCGTCACTGAAATAAATGTAAAAACAAAAGTACCTTAAAAGAATAGTTTAAGCTCAATGCGCCTTTGACGCCACTATTTTGGATCTATTAGCAAAAACAGAGTCGTTGTAAATTGGTCTGTTCATTTGATACAATATTCATTAAAATATATTTATCAATACTTCTTTTTGAAAAAAAAAGAATCCTTTATTGTCATTTGTACCAGATGCCTGATCGTTTGTATTTCTTTGAAGCTCCCAAAGAAATGCTTTTGTGTGGGATAATTGTACGGGTTTTAATAATAGCACCTAATGTACACTGGTTTTTCTTGATATTACAGAAATCGCAACTAAATCATCCTATAAAAAGAGATAAAAATCAAACGTCAAGAAAACCAAAAGACATAAAAAAACCGGCATAAAGCCGGTTTCTATAGGGAATATTAATTTAATTAATATCCTGCATTTTGTTGAATAGTAGGGTTTGCATTCAACTCAACCTGAGGAATTGGCAATGCAAATTTAGGACTAGTCAATGGTAAATTAGATGGATTTCCAGCCGGATAGTTCGCTGAACTTGAACTATAGTCCGCAGGATCTCTATTGACACCTGCACCTGCTAAAACACCTATTCTTTTTAAATCTATGAAACGGTATCCTTCAAAAGCGAATTCTAGTCTTCTTTGATCTAAAATAGCTTTCCAAGCTGCCGTAGCATTAGCATATACTGGTAAAGTTTGTGCAGTAGAATAACGTTTATCTAAAATAGATTTTATTGCTGAAGCAGCACCTGCTAAATCACCCGCAGCCACTCTCGCTTCGGCCTTGATAAAATACATCTCAGATAATCTAACGATTTTAAAATCACTATTTAAATTACCTACTGTAGAAGTACCTGGATGTTTAGCTAAAACTAATACATCCGTGTTTCTATAATCAGTAGAAGTTGCATAATTAGCATCTGGAACTGATGTTGGGTGCACTATAGTTGATCTTCTTATGTCGGTTGTACTTAAAGCATTGTACAACGATCTACCTATTTCATAGAATGGAGAACCATCCTTCGTAGGATTTACAGAGGCATAACCATTACCAAGGTTAGCTGCTTGAGAAGATTGTTGCAATGTTCTTTTCAGTCTAAAAATTACTTCTACATTGGCTGGTTCTGAATCCGTGTGAAAAACACTGTTGTAATTAGAGACATCCGCTAACACTAGACCTGATGTACTGATCACATCATTAGCCCAAATTTCAGCATTAGTATAATCGCCTTTTAGAACAAATGCTCTAGATTTTAACGCTTTTACTAAATTCTTACCTGCATATAATTTCGCAGTAGCTCCTGAGTACGGACTTGAAGTGGCGGCATTAAACAACACCAAAGCAGCATCTAGGTCACTATGAATAGACGCATAAAAAACACCATTTGTAGATCTTTGCATCCCCGGTTCAGCTGAAGTAACTACTCTGGTAATTAAAACTGCAGCCAACGCATCGTTGCTCTTAAGATCCGGAGAAAAATAAGAAAGCAACTTCATGTGAGATAGTGCTCTTACCGTTAAAGCTTCTGCTTTAAGCCTGTTCAAATTTGCTTTTTCAGCTGCATCAGTTGTAGTTGCCAATAATTGATCCGCAAATACAATTACACGATTAGCTCTTGAAAGAGTGAAATAAGAAGCGGTCCAGATATTAGAAGGTGATGCAGAACTTACGTTCAAAAAGAAAACATAATCATCATTAATTCCCTGACCTCCGTTAGCAAATCCAATACCAACTTCATCAGTAAAAACAGAACTAAAAATAATATCCTCTCTGTTGGTTAATAAACCATAAGTGGAGTTCATCAACCTTTGTAAATCCGTAGAACTAGTGAACGCAACTTCTTCTGTTAGCGATCCCGGAGTAAAAGGGTCTAATAAATCATTATTGCACGATACAAAAAGAGTACCCGCTAATATTGATAAAATAAATATTTTTTTCATTTTCATAAGATTTTATAAATTAAAATTTCAAATCTACCCCAAAAGTAAATTGTCTGGCAGTTGGGTATTGGTATACATCACTAGCTCTTGAACTTTCAGGATCAAAACCTTGCCATTGTGTGATGTTAAATAAGTTTTCACCTTGCAAAGTGAAAGAGAGATCAGTCAAGAATGTTTTAGCTAAAAATATTTTTGGCACTCTGTATCCGATTTGAGCATTTCTAAGCCTAACATAAGAAGCATCTTTGATAAATCGATCTGAAAGATTTTGAGCTGAAATATTTCCAGCTCTTAAAGAAGGAACATCAGTAGCTGTATTCGTCGTTGTCCAAGCGTTCAACAAATCATCCGTTACATTAAATGTACCAATATTACCTGGACTGTACAAGTTAGATAAATCGAAATCATAACGCACAACATCTTGAGCAAAAGTAAAAGTTGATGACACGAAGAACCCTTTATAGTCAAAATCAAACCCAAAACCACCTTGATACTTTGGAACATTGTTTTTACCTAATGGCTTTCTGTCAGCTGCTACTGGAGTTTCTGTTGGGTTACCATTTATGTCTTGAAATAATAAATTACCATTTACTGGATTAACTCCTAAATAATGATACACAAAAGGTTCTCTGATGCTACCTCCGTTCTGAGTAATCAAATTCCCCGTAATAATTCTTCCATTATTTGCTATAATTCCACCAACGCTATTGTCATTACTAGATCCGTTAGCACGAACTGTTAATCGTAAGTCATTGGTTCTAACAACATCATATCCAATACTTAATTCAAATCCTTTGTTAACAATAAAAGCATCTGAATTTTTCGTAAGCGATGTTGCTCCTGTTGAAGGCACTAATGGTTCACTTATAAATAAGTCAATTGTTTTTTTATTATAATAATCAAAAGACCCTCTAATTCTGCCTCTTAATAGTTCAAAATCAACACCTACGTTATACTGTTCAGTAGTTTCCCATTTCAACGCAGGAAAACCAAGGTTAAGATTATATCCAGTACCATTATTGTAAGCGTTATTTGAACCTGGATAAATATCTGCAAATGCGGGAGGATTTATTCCTGCGAAAATAGTACCATCTACAATTCTCTGATTTCCAGAAGTTCCTATTGATCCTCTAAGTTTCAAAACATTAATAAAATCTAATGATTGCATGAACTCTTCTTCATCTATATTCCATCTACCACCTAAAGACCAGAAATTATTAAATTGATTTTCTTCAATAAATCGACTGCTTCCATCAATTCTATAGGAAGCAACAAGTCCATATTTACTATTGAAATCATAATCAAATGTTGTGAAATAAGAAATCAAATCATTTCTCAATTGAGAGGCTGAAATAGTAGGCACGTAGAAATCATTTGCTGAAGTATCCGAAATATAACCCGCTCCTGTATTAGGTACAAAAAGTTTTGGATCCAAGCCTCTTTGTCTAATATTATTCGACGTTAATCTTGAATGATTGTACTCAGACGCTGCAGAAACATTAAACGTATGTTTCCCAAACGTTTTATTATAATCCAACATAAACAAATTATTGAATAAAAACTCTCTTCGTTCATTGATATCCTCAAAACCACCAAAAACTTGACTAGGAGCTAAAAACAACAACGCATTAAATGATCCTGGAAATTCCGCTTGATGAAATCTATTTTGCAACAATTGTCCTGAAGTTCGTACTCTACCCGTTAGTCCATCAACAAACTCATAAGAAAGCTCCGTTGCCAGATCAATTCTGGTTTCCTGAGTACTATTTTGATACGTTTTCAATTTATCAACCAACATCAGTGGCGTATACAACAATGTACCATTAGCCTGATACAAACTGAATAATTGTGCAGAATTTTGATATTCATTAGGAGAAACATAAGGCGCACCTAAATAAGCCCCAGTTACATAATTTCTATTAATAGCACCTTCTCCTAAGTTCGTTGCTTCATTATTTCTTGAATGTCCAAAAGCTGAATTTACAGAGAATTTAAATTTCCCATCATCTGACTTTCCATTCAAATTATTTCTTACTGTAAACCTTTTAAGACCTGTAGATTCTAAAACCCCCTCTTGATCAAAGAAACTGGCCGAAGTAAACGAATTTATGTTTTTACCATTATTCTCAATACTAAAATTGTGGTTTGTAGAAGTCCCTTGGTTAAAAAAATAATCTACCCAATTTGTATTAATATTATACGCATTAATCTGAGCATCTGTTAACGTAGATCCACGACCCGCTCCGAAATTCTTCTCAATTTTCAACAATTGTTTTGAATTGGCATAAGAATATCTTGGAGTTTGTAAATCATTAATACCAAATTGTGAAGAATATCTAAAAGTAGTTTTTGGTTCACTGTAACTTCCTTTTCTTGTTGTAATAACAATTACACCATTAGACCCTCTAGAACCGTATTGAGAAATTGCAGCAGCATCTTTCAAAACGTCTAAGCTTGCAATATCATTTGGGTTAATCGATCTAAAGTTATCACTATTTGAAGGAAACCCGTCAATTACATACAAAGGATCTGTATTCCCATTGATTGTTCCTGCTCCTCTAATAATAACTGAAGATTTAGCTCCTGGCTGACCTGTACTTGCGGTAATATTAACACCTGCCAATTGTCCTTGAATTGTATTCAAAACATTTGCATTTGGTCGGTTTTCAATTGTTTCGCTGTTTACTGTGGCAGCTGCAGTTACGGCTGTTTTCTTTGTTACCGTTCTGTATCCTTGAACAACAACAGCCTCTAAAGTATTTCCGCCATCAATCATACTAACGTTGATTGAATTAGCAGTTCCTACCGTTCTTGAGACATTTTCCATGCCTATAAAACTAAACACTAATACCTCTCCAGCACTTACTCTGATAGAATATTTCCCGTCTAGATCCGTTTGTATTCCTCTTGTAGTTCCTTTGACTACGACATTCGCCCCAGGTAAGGATCCCGTGGCATCAGACACTACACCTGTAACAGTTTTCTCTTGTGCGAACACAAATTGCATTGACAAAGCCAACAGCAACGAAAAAATCCATTTGAATTTTGATCTCATATTAAATTTGTTTTTTGAATTAGTTATTTTACAAATTTCTTAATAATTTCTTAAAGAAACAAGCTTTTATAAAATTTAACATATTATATTTTTGACACCATTCCTTTTCAAAAAATAAACATACCAATGAAATTTAGTTATTATAACACTACAAACTGCGGATAATCACTTCAAAAATCTTATTTTTGTCAAAATTAATTTAATGTTAAGTCCTTTTTTTTAACGCCATATTTAGAAACTGGAGCGGATTTAATTATCAACAATTATTAGGTCCAAAAACTGAAACTATTCTTTAAACATGAGACTATTTGAATCTTGTATGCCTGAAACAGTTCAAAAGACAACAAATCAAGGGTTTTTCATCAAGACACTCGACATAGTAAACTTGACAACCCATTAGAAAAACCAAACAGAAAAGTTGATTTAAAAACTTATTGAAAAGACAAATTGGTCAAACTTTAATATCAGTAACAGATTTTTCATTTTGAGTGAACAAACCAAAACGAGCTTCATCTTGAAAACATAAGTTAACTTAGTTAAAATCACCTACCGTATTTAGTACTATTTCTATATTATATTTTCGTTTGGTATAACTCAATGAATTTTCTTATCAAATAAGCCATGAATTTTTACCTTTATAACGCTGAAATACTAAAAATCATTAAATAAAAAAACCTTCCACAATCAAAATGACTGGGGAAGGCTCTCTCTTGTTAAAATATGAATCTACATTACCAGCCTGGATTTTGCTGAGCAGCTAAAATTTTATTAGTTGTTGTTACTAATAATGGTATTGGCCATAAGAATCTAAAATCACTTCCTGGGATAGCAGCATTTGTTCTTGGACCTGTGTACGATGTTCCCAAAGTAAATGAACCAGCAGGAGGATTACCATTAGCTAATTTAGAAGGAATTCCATCAATTGGAAACAAATCATCCCCTTGTAATCTGTGAATATCTGACCATCTTCTTCCTTCACAAATAAATTCTATTCTGCGTTCTTTTAATATTGCACCAACTAAATCTTTTGCTGTTGCAAAACTTGCTGTAGTATAAGTTTGAGTAGATGGAACAGCTAATGATCTATTTCTTACTCTATTCAACTGTGTCAAAGCTGATGTTAAATCCGGCGAAGTTTTTCTAGCATTAGCTTCTGCCATATTCAAAAGTACTTCTGCGAAACGAATTACTGGAGCGGGATCAGTTGAATTTGTAATATCAGTATATTTGTTTGTTAAAACATTACCCGCATTGATCGTTGTCATCACACCATTCTCTCTTCTTTTATCATCATTTAACCACATCGCGTCTCTCCAAATGATTGGACTAATACAAATTAAAGCTCTATTTTTATACATTGACGCAAGTGAACCGTTGACACCAGGGTTTTGACCAGCTGTGGCACCATGTTGAATTGAAAAAATAGTTTCAACATTCGTACCTAACGTAAAAGCACCGGCTGGAGTTGGAGCTAAAGAAAGAGCAGATAATTTCGACCCTTCAACTACAACATTATCCCAATCTCTTTTTTGCAGATACACTCTAGTTTTAAAAGCGATAGCAGCTTCTTTTGTTGCTCTAAATTTATTAGTACCAATGAGGTTGCTCTCAGCAAAATTCAAATCAGCTAAAACTTTAGCATAGCACTCCGCTACTGAATTTCTTCCTTGCGCTTTTTCGCTCTCTACTTCCGCGTCAGTATCAACACCTACCTCTCTGTATGGTAGACCAGGGTGACTAGCACCGACAGTAAAATTGTAAGGCCTTGCGAAATAATTCAACATTTCAAAATGTGTTATTGCTCTTAAAAATCTTGCCTCCGCTATGTAACTATTTCCAAGCTGAGCTGTAATAACATTTTTACTTACAGCATCAGTTACACCTTCAATAATTAGATTACATCTGTTAATTAATCGGTAACCATCAACAAAATAATAGGTGTTGTTTGCCGTACCAGCATCGTATGTACCTGTATATGTTAACTGATAAAATCCGGCTAAATTAATTACATCTTCTCCTCTATTATCTCCTTGCTGAACAAAAGCTGCACCCCAGATATAACCTCGACCACTATTCGGATTGTTTGCTGTATTATTAAAAATACCAACCGAAGCCGCGTTATACATACCGTTCATTGAAGCCGTTATCAAAGTAGGTGTTGTGAATGCAACATCAGACGCTACCGCATTTATAGGAGTTAGTTCCAATATTTTCTCATCTGAACAAGAAAACAATCCCATTACTAGCATTACACTAGTTACTATTTTTATGTATTTTTTCATTTTTTTATAAATTTACGTTAATACCAATTGAAAAAATTCTTGCTCTTGGTGTACCGTTTAAATCAACTCCAGAAGTTTCTAATTCTGGATCTAATCCTTTGTATTTCGTTATTAAAAATAAATTTTGTACCTGAGCTGACAATCTCACTCCTTCAACGCTTATTTTTTCGGTTAAAATTTTTGGAAACGAATACCCTAAACTTATGTTATCTAAACTAATAAAGTCTGCATCTTCTACAAAACGAGTTGTTAGATTACTTGCTTGGTTAATAAATGGATTTTGGTTAGCAACTAATCTAGGCGTAACTCCGTCACCAGGATTTGTTGGACTTTGCCATCTACCAAGGATTTCTGTGCTATTGTTGCTTAAACCTAAATTAAGTAAATCTCTTCTAGTACCATTAAAAACTTTGTTTCCACCACTGAAACGAATCAAGAAGCTAAAATCAAAATCCTTATAGCTCATTCTAGAATTAAATCCACCAAAATAAGTAGGAAGTGAATTTCCCTGAATCTTTTTATCGGCTTGTGTTAAAGACGATGCAACGGATACATTTGTGGGATCGGCTGGATTAAATACTTTGTAATTAGCTGTTGCGATATTTCCTTGAACCAAGCTACCATCAGCTTTATAATAGACCGGATTACCGTTTGCAGCGTTTACACCCCAATATGTAAATCCATAAAGCGAGTTTAATGATTCACCTTCCCGAATAATGATATTTGGCTGAATATTTATATCTCCTGAGCTTCCACCAATGATATCTGCACCATTATTTGGCAAATTGTAAACTTTATTTTTCTGTAAGGTTAAATTTGCATTGACATTCCACTTGAAATCTTTAGTGTTTATAACACTATAATCTACTCCAAATTCATACCCTTTGTTTAATACATTTGCAGCATTTCTATCTATTGCATTTCCTGGAACGCCTAATGAAGGATCTATCGGAAACTGAAGTACTACATCTTCAGAGGTATTCTTGAAATAATCAAAGTTTAAAGTCAAACGATTATTAAATAAAGACAAATCTACTCCATAATCAATTTTAGTACTTGTTTCCCATTTTAAATTTCTGTTTGCAAAAGTTGTAAATGCGATACCATTGTTTGGTCCATAAAATGAAGGAGAATATGTACTCAAATAAGGATAATTACTTCTTCCCACATTTGTGTTACCCGTTAAAGAGTAAGACCCTCTGATTTTGAATTGAGAAATGACACTTTTAAAATTTTCCATAAAACTTTCATTCGCAATATTCCAACCTCCAGAAACACCAGGAAAACTTTGGTAGCGAATGTCTGAATTAAATTTCGATAGTCCATCACGTCTTATAGTACCTTGAACAAAATATTTTTCTTTATAATTATAACTTGCTCTTCCAATATAAGAAATAATACCTTCTTCGCTGACACCACCCCCTGATTCTTGAGTACCAAAAGCCCCTGTTACCACATTTTCATTAAAAAATGGATCAGTTATATTGGTACCAGTACCAAAAAAACCTTCATTTCTCTCTTTTTGAGCTTCATAAACTGCTGTCAAAGATAAATTGTGATCATCACTAAATGTTTTATTGTAGGACAAAACATTTTGAACATTCCAACGAGTTAAAGTATTATTATTATTACTTAATCGTCCATTAGTTCCACGTCCATCACCATGTAATGGATTCCAATATAAAAATCCGTTTGTTGAAGCGTTATCAACTCCAATTTGGAAACGATAATTTAAACCTTTAAGGATATCAGCGGATAAAAAAGCACTGGATATAATCCTAGTTACCTTAGATTCAAACTTGTTGTTTGCTAATACAAAGCTAATATTGGATAAATTATCCGTGGCTTGTGTAAGATTTGTACCTTGACCAATATTTCCGGATGCATTAAGGTTAAAACCTGTTGGGTTTGTTGCATCAAAAGGAGAAGTATTAGGCAACTGTCTTATTGCACTAAAGATATTTCCTGAAATAGAGTTCCTTCCTGTATTCAATCCGTAAGTATTAGTTTTGGTAACCCCAATGTTAGCTCCGGCTGTTAACCATGACGTCACTTCATGTTCTAGATTTGACCTAAGAGAATAACGATCTAAACTGTTTGACTTCGCAATACCATCTTGAGTAGAGTAACCTAAAGACATGAAATATCTAGTCTTGTCAGAACCTCCACTAAAAGATAGAGAATGATCTGTTTGAACAGCACCTTTATTCAAAACCTGACTTTGCCAATCAGTATCAAAATTACTTCCAGCTGCCCAAGCCGCTTGACCAGCATTTAATCTTTTTTCGTTATTAATAACTAGAAAATCAGCAGTTTTAAGTAAATCAAATCTTTTTGTTGCTGAAGCAAATCCAGTAACATTACTATAAGAAACTTTCATTGTTCCTTTTTTACCTCTTTTAGTAGTAATTAAAATCACACCGTTTGCAGCTCTAGAACCATAAATTGCAGTCGCAGCACCATCTTTCAAGACTTCGAAAGACTCTATATCGTTAGGATTAATATCGGCCAAACCATTGGTGTCAGCAGAACCTCCAATATCTCCAGAGTAAATTGGTAAACCATCCACTACATACAAAGGTTGAGTACCACTATTAATGGTAGCCACACCTCTAATTCTAACCCTCGGCGCTACACCCAAAATCCCGTTTTGTGTAGTAACTTGCACACCTGCAGCTCTTCCTGCTAATTGACTTTCAAAACTAGGTGTAATTAGACCTTTTATAGCTTCTCCACTAATGGAGGAAATCGAACTAGTAAGGTCTTTCTTTTTCTGAACACCATAACCTACAACAATAACCTCTTCTAGGGTATTATCTGCTTGTAACATTTTAATGTTAACTGTGGATGAAGCTCCAATATTTGCTGTCATATCTTTCATACCAACAAATGAAAATACTAAAACTTCCCCATTACTTCCTTTAATGGAATATTTACCATCAAAATCTGTTTGTGTGCTTCTATTTGTTCCTTTAATAATAACATTCACTCCAGGAATAGGTCCTGTAGCATCAGACACTACTCCTGTAACGGTCTTTTCTTGTGCGAACACAAATTGCATTGACAAAGCCAACAGCAACGTAAAAATCCATTTAAATTTTGATCTCATATTAATTTGTTTTGAATTAGTTATTTCACAAAAATCTTAATAATTCTTTAAATAAACAAGCTTTTATAAAATTTAACACTTTGTGTTTTTGACACCATTCCTCTTCAAAAAATAAACATACCAATGAAATTTAGTTATTATGACACTACAAACTGCGGATAATCACTTCAAAAATCTTATTTTTGTCAAAATCAATTTAATGTTAAGTCCTTTTTTTTTAACGCCATATTTAGAAACCGGAACTGATGAGGCCGGTCGGGGTTGTCTGGCGGGCCCCGTGACTGCAGCAGCCGTAATACTACCTGCGCATTTCCAAAATGAGTTATTAAATGACAGCAAACAATTGTCTGAGAAAATAAGAGAAAAATTAAAACCTATTATAGAACAAGAATGTGTTTCATTTGCCGTAACCCATCTGGAACCGTTGATTATTGACCAAATAAATATTTTGAACGCCTCCATAAAAGCAATGCAGGAAAGTATTTTAAAACTAAATCCAAGACCTGAATCCATTATTGTAGACGGAAATACTCCATTGATTCCTAAGGGTGGGATTAAAAATCGAGGAGGAAAGATTTTTACCGATGCTGAAATTGAAATCCTACATTCGATTCCGAATGCCAGTATCATAAAAGGAGATTCAAAATTTATGAGTATTGCCGCCGCTTCCGTATTAGCAAAAACGTATCGGGATGAATATATGAATCGGATTCATGAGGAATTCCCAATGTACAATTGGAAACAAAATAAAGGATATCCTACCAAAGAACACCGGGAAGCCATTCGGAAATATGGGGTTACAAAACACCACCGAATGACATTTCGTTTGTTGCCGGAACAGTATTGTTTTGATTTTTGAATTTAGATTGCTTCGCCAGTTCGCCTTACAGGCTCGTGTAACGATTTTTGAGTGCAGGTTTCTCAAAAGTGGCATCAAAAAGAATGGCAAAATGTTTCAGGATTTTTTCTTTGACTTCTTGTTCATTCACTTTGGATACGCCTAGTTCTACGTTCAAAGAAGTTACGGCTTTACCGCGAATCCCACAGGGAATAATATTGTCAAAATAACCCAAATCAGCATTTACGTTTAAAGCAAATCCGTGCATAGTGACCCAACGGGAAGCGCGAACGCCCATTGCACAAATTTTTCTGGCAAATGGTGTTCCTGCGCCTAACCAAACACCGGTTTCGCCTTCGCTTCTGCCACAAACAATTCCATATTCTTCAAGGGTAAGAATAATAGCTTCCTCCAGAAACCGTAGGTATTTATGAATATCCGTAAAGAAATTTTCTAAGTCTATAATAGGGTACCCTACGATTTGTCCAGGTCCGTGATAGGTAATATCGCCACCACGATTGATTTTATAAAAAGTAGCTCCTTTAGCTTCCAATTGTTTTTCAGACAAAAGTAAATTACTTAAATCACCACTTTTGCCTAATGTATATACATGCGGATGTACTACAAAAAGGAAATAATTGGGTGTTTGTAAACTCGTTTCTTCTCTCCTATTTTTAATTTTTAAGTCAACTATTTCTTTGAACAATTCTTCTTGGTATTCCCAAGTTTCTTTGTAATCTTTAGTTCCTAAATCTTGAAGTTGGATGTTTTTATTCATGTGTCATTGCGAGGAACGAAGCAATCCTATTTCGTTCACTTATTTTTGAATGACAAAGGTACAACGTTTTGAGTTTACTGTTTTTTCCTATAAGGTTTTTTTTCAAACCTTGCAGGTATGATATAAAATTATGAATCAAAAATAATTAGTCTCGGACTTGAACTAATTTCGATGTTTTATCATTGCGCCAAAAAAGTCACCTACAAGATTTGAAAAAACCATTGAAGGATTAACTCATATTTCTGTCAAGTTGAGCGCAGTCGAGACTAACCAAATGAGTCTCGACTGCGCTCGACTTGACCATAAGGCGATTATTTAAGTTCAATATTATTATTCCAAAACAACTTCAAGATTTATACTCACCGGATTTTTAAACAATCTGTGATTAGAAATTGCATTTCCATTGCTTTTTTGTCATCGCTTATTTTTGAATTTATATTTGAACCCGATTTTATTTTTCGAGGAAAATGATATTTCAAAATAAAATTTTGAACGGCTTTAAATTTATGGAAGCGTATTTTTAATCTTTCAATTTCTTCTTGTTGCTTTTTTAATTCTACTGCGTCTGTAATTTTGACAATTCTTTTAAAAGTACTTCCATCAAAAGTAAAGCTAACACTATAATAATGTTCTTCGGCAACCAATGCATAATTATTTTCTATATCATCCGCCTATTCTTCGGTTTTGTATAAATCAGCAACTTCGGCTATTGTATTAAATTTTTGACTGATTATTATGCAAAATTCTTTCTCGAAGGAACTTTTCTTACTATGGACTTTTACCGTAGTAATTTTTTTAAAAATGGCTTTTTCGGATGCTGGTAATTTGGAAAACGTCTCGGAATTTTTGGTTATCAGATCTTTAAAAACATAAGTTGTATCAAGAAAAACGTCTTCTTTGGAGTGATTTTCAGCTATAAATTACATACAACGATGTTCATCGCGGAGTAATTCTGTTTCAATTTCTCCGGTTCCGTCTTGGTTTAGACAAATGGTTTCTGTTACTTGGCAACTGATCAAAAATAATACTAAAAGCAGTAAATCGTGTTTTTCCATTTGGTAATTTAAAATACTTATTGGTTTCTATATATGTTATTTGTACTATTTTTCATGTTGATTTAAAAAAATAAAAGTCGTAGCATAGCCCCGATAGCAGTGGCATCCTTTTTTTCTTGTTTTTTTTTGAACAAGGAAAAAAGATAGAACGAATAGCGGGACGGATCGTCTTGAAGAAACAAAATATTCTGCTCCAAAAAACGGTACATTTTAAACTTTAAATTTTAAAACTTATATAGTATCTTTGCGCTCTTAAAATCAGCATAAAATGGCATTATCCGAACAAGAAATATTACGTAGAGAAGCACTTACAGAATTACGCAATTTAGGTATTGAGCCTTATCCTGCAGCCGAATTTATTACAACCTCATATTCTAGCGAAATCCTAGCTGATTTTGCAAAATACGAAGGTAAGGAAGTGGTTTTAGCAGGTCGTTTGATGGGGAAGCGTATCATGGGAAAGGCGTCATTTGCCGAATTGAAAGATGCTGAAGGGCGTATTCAAATCTATGTTTCGAGAGATGATATTTCGACAGATGAGGAGAAAACCATGTATAATGTCGTTTTCAAAAAACTGTTGGATATTGGCGATTTTATTGGGATTCGCGGAACGGTTTTCAAAACGCAAGTGGGAGAAATCTCGGTTCATGTTTATGGATTGACGGTTTTGGCCAAAGCCTTGAAACCACTTCCTGTTGTAAAAACGGATGCTGATGGTAAAACACACGATGCTTTTGCTGATCCGGAACAAAGATACCGTCGTCGGTACGTGGATTTGACCGTGAATGATCATGTAAAAGAAACGTTTATCAAAAGAACAAAATTGTTCAATGCAATGCGTTCTTTTTTTAATGACAAAGGATATCTTGAAGTAGAAACGCCTGTTTTGCAACCAATTCCCGGTGGTGCTGCAGCGCGTCCTTTTATCACGCATCACAACTCGCTTGATATGCCTTTGTACATGCGTATTGCGAACGAATTATACTTAAAAAGATTGATTGTTGGTGGTTTTGAAGGGGTTTATGAGTTTTCGAAAAATTTTCGTAACGAAGGAATGGACCGTACCCACAACCCAGAATTTACTGCCATGGAAATATATGTAGCCTACAAAGACTACAACTGGATGATGAAATTTGCCGAAGACCTTTTAGAACATTGCGCGATTGCCGTAAATGGAAGCTCAGAAGTTACTTTTGGAGAACATACCATCAATTTTAAAGCGCCTTACGCCAGAGTGACAATGACGGACTCTATCAAACATTTTACTGGATTTGATATTTCAGGAAAAAGTGAAACAGCGTTATTTGATGCTGCCAGAGGAATGGGAATTGATGTAGATGCAACCATGGGGAAAGGGAAACTGATTGATGAGATTTTTGGCGCGAAATGCGAAGGAAATTACATTCAGCCTACTTACATCACGGATTACCCAAAGGAAATGTCTCCGCTTTGCAAGCAACACCGTGACAATCCAGAATTGACAGAACGTTTTGAATTGATGGTTTGCGGAAAAGAAGTGGCAAACGCCTATTCTGAATTGAATGACCCAATTGATCAAAGAGCCCGTTTTGAAGACCAAATGAGATTGGCTGAAAAAGGAGATGATGAAGCCACAGGAATAATTGACGAAGATTTCTTGAGAGCATTAGAATACGGAATGCCTCCAACATCCGGAATGGGAATTGGAATGGATCGATTGATTATGTATTTGACAAATAATGCTTCTATCCAGGAAGTGTTGTTGTTCCCGCAAATGCGCCCAGAAAAAACTCAAGTTAAAATTGAATTGGAAGACGATGAAAAATTGATTATTGACCTTTTGAAAGTCAATGAAAACCAAATGGATTTTGGTTTACTAAAAATCAAATCGGAACTGAGCGGTAAAAAATGGGATAAAGCCATGAAAAATTTATCTTCTTTAGGATTGACCGAAGTTGTGGTAAATGGCGACAGCAAAGCGTGTCGATTGAAAGCCTAAGTGTATTATAGAGCTATATTTATAAAAAAGGAGCTTCAAATTGAAGCTCCTTTTTTATAAAGAATATTATTTTTTATGACTGTCCGTAACTGATACCAAGTTGTTTCTAAAGCAGTAATCATCAATCTAACCCGATATCGCGGATTTCATAGCAGTTACTTTTTTGATTCAGACCCAAATATATACTTTTTTGCCATTGATACAAGTAACGGATAGTCATATAGTTTAAATAGGACTAATGGTTACTATACAAGGAATCCATCCATTTACGACTTGTGGTAAAAGCCAACACAGTGAGTAACTTCATTGACAATTAAAAAAGATGTCTGATTATTTTTTCCAAGCTCTTCCGGCAAAAGCATCATCTAATTCAGGATTTGTGTTGTGATTAGAATAGTTACTAATTGTTTTTACCGCAATTCCGGCAATAATACCTAAAACATGCGTTTCTGTATATCCTGCGGCTAAAAAGGCATCAACTTCTTCTTGTGCAACATTCCCGCGGTTTGCAGTAAGCGAACGCGTTAGTTTTGATAAAGCGGCTAGTTTTAGATCTGGCACTTCTTTTCCATCGCGAATGGCATTGGTTACTTCAGTGGGTACTTTTGACATTTTATCGGCAATAAAACTGTGAGCAGCCGTACAATATTCACAATTATTTTCATAAGCTACCGAAAGAAAAACAACTTCTTGTTCTACAGAATTAAAACCTGAATTGGCTCTAAAGCTGTTGTATCCATAAATATAGATATCTAACAACGCTGGATTTTGCCCCATGCCTTTGTACATATTAGGTACAAATCCTAATGTTTTTTGAGTGTTGTCAAAAATTGCTTGAGATATTGGAGAAACTGGATTATTTTCTAATTTTAAATGTGCCATAATTTTTGTTTTATATTAATTAGTATTTGTTATTCAACATTACAAAAGTGCAACAAATAAGAAGCTTAGACTTTTGTAATTCGTTCAACTATTTGGATAATTGGTTCAAACGGAAATTCGATGGCGTTTGACTGTATTTTTCGTGAAAAAGTGTCGAAAAATTGGCTAAATCATTGAAACCACAATCGAAAGCAATGTTTGTAATGCGTTCATCAGATACTAATAAAAGTTCAGCTGCTTTTTCTAATTTTTTATTTCTAATATAATTGGCTGGACTATCGTCATAATTTTTTTTGAATTCTCTCTTGAATGATGAAAGACTTAGGTTGGTCATTTGAGCCAACTCTTCCGAACTTATAGGATTGTATAAACTATTTTCTATAATTTGCTTAAAAGTATAACTAGTAGGAGAAAAAAGTTGAGATAAAATTTGTTGAATAACAGGCGCATTTTTGGTTTGACATAAAAGCAGAATTATTTCTTTTAATTTAATGACTAACAAATCTTCGTTAATAAGTGTGGGATTGTCAAAATAAAAAAGCAAGCCTTCTATGTATTTTTGGATTAGAAAATCGTTATTGATTTGGGTTATATCAATAGTTTGATCGACTAATTTTGGTTGCTGAAAAATCTTAGGGAGATCGGTCTCATAAATTTTCTTGAGTATTTCAGGATGAAAATGGACAAATACGATCTGACTTTTTTTAGAAAGAGTATTGCCTTTCATTTGACTGAAGTAAGTACCACATTTGAGCAAAACCGCTTCGTTTACGGGTACTGATATACTTTGATGCTGCATTTTGTAGTCTACTTGCCCTTCGAGCATGTATAGAAAACAAGCTTCATTAGGCACTGGATTTGGGATTTTGAATGGTGCTTCTATTGTCACTTTTTCAAAAATTATATTTCCGAATAATTGGTATTGTTTTCTTTCTGTAATCATTTGAATAGTGTTAAGAGCAAACCAACATCTCGTTTATTTTTTCCGAGACGAAAAACAAAAACCTAGTTTTAGAGTCAAATGGAGTTAATCCCTTTATAAATTCCAGCTTCCACTTTTTTAGCGATTTCCGTCAATGGCTATTCGTTTTTGTTTGTCGCTTTATAATTAGCTAAAGTACTATAAAATTTAGATTTCAAAACCATATCTAACTCTTTTACTACGATATTTAGCTTTTTTTTGATAGTCTTTACCATCGAGTCTAGAGTTAAATTACTACTGTTTTAGGGGTGCAAAAAAACAAATAATAAACCATAGTGATAGTTTTTTAGAATTTCACAACAAATTAACGATTGAGTTATCGCATTAATTATAAGTAAAGCTATCCCAAATCAGGATTTTAAATATGATTTAAACCTTTACTACCCTAAAATCAAACGATAATTTTTTGTTAAGGATTAAACTTTTTAGGTCTATTGTTATCTTATATACATAAAACTTAAAACAAAACAAATGAAAAAATTATTTATCGTTGCATTATTAGTTGTCGGAATGACAAGCTTTGCACAAGAAAAAGAAGCAAGACCGGAAAGAGCTCAAATGGAGCAATTAACTCCTGATCAAAGAAATCAACTGCAGTTAAAAAAGATGACTCTGGAATTAGATTTGAATGCTTCACAACAAAAAGAAATGAGTACAATCATCGCGGAACAAAGTACTAAAAGAGAAGCTAAAATGGCCGAACGAAAAGCAACTAAAGATTCAGCTAAAAAACAACCGACTTCTGACGAACTTTTTGCTAAGAAAAGCCAAATGTTAGATGAACAAATTGTGATGAAAAAACGAATAAAAAAAATTCTTTCAGCAGACCAATATAAAAAATGGGATGAAATGAAAGGGAACAAACATCACGGAATGAAAAAAAGAATGATGCATCATAAAAACAAAAACCAGTAGAAACGGGTAATAAAAAATAATCCTTTCACTTAAACTAAGTAATAACCATGGTATAATGTCGTATTTTAAAATCAGGATAAAATTATATAACAATCTGATTTAAAACTATTTTACTTAAAGTTAATTCTTTTGACTTTACGCCTTTTAAACTTTCGACTTACTTGTTTCATCTTACTTCATAAAAAAGCCCCAAAATTTGGGGCTTTTTTGATTTAAAATGTTTTCGAAACTTTAGCTATCGCTTGAATGGTGAAATCTAAATCTGCATACGTTAATGCATCCGTAATAAACCACGTTTCATAAGCGGATGGCGCAATATAAATTCCTTCCTGCAATAATCCGTGAAAGAATTTCTTGAACGTTTCGTTGTCGCCGTTTGCAGCCGTTTGAAAGTCTACAACCGGAGCCGCATCAAAGTGAACCGAAATCATTGAGCCAATAGTATTGATTGTAAATGCAACATTATTTGTTTTCAGCACTTTATCAATTCCTGCCGCCAAATACGCTGTTTTCTCTTCTAGTCTTTTAAAAATAGTACGATCACTGTCTAAAGCTTGTAACATGGCTAATCCTGCGGCCATTGCCAATGGATTTCCAGACAATGTTCCTGCCTGATACACAGGGCCTAACGGAGCAAGATAATTCATGATTTCTTCTCGGGCGGCAAATGCACCAACAGGCAATCCTCCACCGATTACTTTCCCAAAACAAACGATATCAGCCGTTACATGCAATAATTCCTGAACACCACCAGCGGCGAGTCTGAAACCGGTCATTACCTCATCAAAAATCAAGAGAATTCCGTTGTCGGTACACAATTGGCGTAAGCCTTCCAGAAAGCCTTTATTAGGCGGAATACAACCCATATTCCCCGCAACAGGTTCCACGATTATAGCAGCAATTTCATTTTTATTCGCTTCTATTAAAGTGGCTACGTTTTCTAAATCATTGTATCGTGCCAGCAAAGTATCTTTGGCCGTCCCTGCTGTAACTCCAGGACTGTTTGGCGAACCAAAAGTAATGGCTCCGCTTCCGGCTTGTATCAAAAACGAATCCGAATGTCCGTGGTAACAACCTGCAAATTTGATTATTTTATCTTTTTTTGTAAAACCACGAGCCAGCCGTACAGCGCTCATACAGGCTTCGGTACCAGAGTTTACAAATCTAATTTTATCGATATTTGGAACCATAGCAACGGCTAAAGCAGCAATTTGTGTTTCTAATTCTGTGGGCATCCCAAACGAGGTTCCCAACTTCGCTTTCTCTATCACGGCGTTCACAACCGGTTCGTAAGCGTGTCCTAAAATCATTGGTCCCCATGAATTGATATAATCAATCAAACGGTTGCCATCTTCATCGTACAAATAAGCACCTTTGGCACTTTTGACAAAAATAGGAGTTCCTCCCACTGCTTTAAACGCTCTTACAGGTGAATTTACGCCACCAGGAATTACTTTTTCTGCTTCAGCAAAAAGCTGACTACTTCTTTTATATAACATGTATGAAATTATGAATTATCGTTATTTTAAAATTATTTTACTACCAGTTTTTGTCCAATAGAAAGGGCATTGTCCGAGAGGTTGTTTTTTTGTTTTAAATCCTCAATCTTTAATTCGAATTTTTTCGAAATAGAATATAGCGTATCGCCTTTTTGAACCACATAGGAATCCAGCCCCTTAGGGATTGTATTTCTGGATTCAACCGTTAATTCTGTTATCATTTGTTTTTCATTGGACACATAATTAATATCTAGAACCTGATTGTCATATTCATGCAAATTGTAGCGTTCAATATACGAAATCAATTTATCCGGATATTTAGGATCTGTGGCATATCCGGCGGCTTTTAAGCCTTTGGCCCAAGCTTTATAATCGCCTTTTGAGAATTCAAATAATCCAGCATAGCGGCTTCTTCCTGTTAAAAATAAAGCGTGATCTTTAAATGATTCTGATGGATTGTCATATTTTCTAAAACATTCCTGTGCAGCATCGTCATCATGCCTGATACTTTCACCTGTCCAGCCTACATGGCATTTTATTCCAAAATGATTGTTCGCATTTAAAGCCAAATTACCCTTCCCGGCACCAGACTCTAAAATGGCCTGCGCTAAAATAATACTTGCAGGAATACCATAATTCCTCATATTGCCCATTGCAATATCTTTGAATATGGAAACGTAGGTTACAATCACATCATTTGTAACTATTGTTTTTGAAGTTGAAACAATCTCTTCCGTTTCACTATTATTCAGCTCTTTACTTGATGATTTTCCTGCGGTGGCACGTACTGTTTTGGTTTTCTTTTCATATCCCTTTTTAGCCGTCGTAGCAATTTTTGATTTTGAAGGCGCTTTTTTGGTAGTAACAATAATTGGTTTAGTGGCATTACAACTCACCAAAGTTATTAGTATAAATAGCAGTAGGATTTTCTTAATCATTGATCTCAATTATTGGTAATTGTTTATTCCGAAGTTTCATATTCATTCCCTGAATTCCCTGAATTCCGCCCGTATGAATTAGTAAAATTTTTGATTGGGCAGGAAAATAGTTTTTTTGAATTAGATCTATAACACCAAAAACCATCTTTCCCGTGTAAATTGGATCTAAAGGAATCTTATTTTGCTTATAAAATGAATTGATAAACCCGATTAATGCTTCATTAACTTTTCCGTAGCCCCCAAAATGATAGTCTGTAATGAACTCCCAGTTTTCATTTTGTACAAAACTACGAATTTCTTCTTTCAAAAAGTCGCCTTTTAAGGCCGGAAACCCTAAAACTTTTTGATGCGGCAAAGCACTGTTTATGATACCGGAAATGGTACCGCCAGTTCCTATCGCACAACAAATATAATCAAATTGAGCATCTTCCTGAGTTAGAATTTCCTCACATCCCTTGATAGCAAGATCATTAGTCCCGCCTTCCGGCAGGAGATAAAAACGACCGAATTGTTGTTTTAATTTCTCCAAAAATGAGTCATCACTTTTTAACCGATACGCGTCTCTTGAAATAAATTCCAGTTGCATTCCACAATTTTGAGCGAAAATTAATGTTGGATTCTCTGAGATTTTACTTTCTAATTCCTCACCACGGATAATCCCGATGGTTTTAAATCCTTTTTCTTTTCCCGCATAAGCCACAGCTGCTATATGATTGGAAAAAGCACCTCCAAAAGTAAGCAATGTGGTCTGCTCGTTTTTTTTGGCTTCAAGCAAATTGTATTTCAGTTTTCTAAACTTATTTCCGGAAACAAAAGGATGAATCAAATCTTCTCGTTTGATGGTTACTGAAATAGAGTTCGGAAATGCTGTAATTACCTTTTGATTCAAACGAATATCTTTTGACACAAAGGTAAATTTATATATAAAAAAATACAACCTTTATAGATTGCATTTTGTATTAATTCTTTTCAAGTGGATTTAATTTTCAATTATAATTTTCTGACCACCTCTATTTTGTCTTTTGTAGCTAATTTTACAATGTAAATACCATCGCGAAGACCCGCAGTAGAAAACGCATAGCAGGTATTAACTCCCGAATTTTCTTTCTTAAAAAATCAATTTTCCGGCTACATCATATAAACCACAAGCAACAAGATCCAATAACAAGAGATTACTGATTTTTAGATCTTTTGCAGAATTATTTTGATAAATTACAAAATTTTTACGCACTGCCTCTTCAACTCCTAAACGGGAATTGTTTTTAAAGGTAATTTCAAACTGGGTATTATTGACACCAGCTGGAAGTGACAACTCATGGAAATCGTTTTTCATCTCTAATCCATGATATCCTTTTGGAATTAAATATTTAGAAACAATCAGAAACATTCGCTATAAAATTATAAATTTGTACTACTAAAATGGTGCTTTTTAATGAAAAAGCGCAATCATTTGAATCCCAATTTAGCAATTGAACGAAATCGAATGACGCCTGCAATCGCACAATACCAAATATGATGGACCAAAGTACTGAAAATAAATTAATAGAAGGGGAAGATTTCTATTACACACCCGAAGGCTATAAATGTTTTACTGAAAAACACCATTTAAAACGGGGTTATTGCTGTAAAAGTGGCTGTCGCCATTGTCCGTATAAAAGCCCGCTAACCCCCAAAGGGGGAAAAAGAAGAGATTATGAATAATAAAAGCTTACATTACTATGACTAATTCACCTCACATAACTCCTACCACAATTCCGATTTCAGAAACCAGGACCCTTTTTCAAGAACAAATACAACAAGGAATCCCATCGGTTTTACCAAAACCAAAACCATACGATATAGACATCAATCACGCACCAAAGCGTAAAGAAATCCTTTCGAATGAAGAAAAAAAATTAGCCCTTCGTAATGCTTTGCGTTATTTTGAACCAAAACATCATAATGAGCTAATAAAAGAATTTCGACAAGAATTAGAAATATACGGCCGTATTTATATGTATCGCTTTCGTCCCGATTATGAAATGCGTGCGCGTCCAATAAATGAATATCCTGGAAAAAGCCAACAGGCCAAAGCAATTATGCTGATGATTCAAAACAATCTGGATTACGCCGTGGCACAACATCCGCACGAATTGATAACCTATGGTGGCAATGGAGCTGTATTCCAAAACTGGGCACAGTATTTATTGACGATGCAATACTTATCAGAAATGACCGATGAGCAAACATTGACGATGTATTCCGGGCATCCAATGGGATTATTTCCCTCGCATAAAGAAGCGCCACGAGTTGTAGTAACAAACGGCATGGTAATCCCTAATTATTCTAAACCGGATGATTGGGAAAAAATGAATGCTTTAGGCGTTTCTCAATACGGCCAAATGACCGCCGGAAGTTACATGTATATTGGCCCGCAAGGAATTGTACACGGAACAACTATCACGGTTTTGAATGGTTTTCGTAAAATAAAACGCAGTCCAAAGGGCGGATTATTTGTTACTTCTGGTTTGGGCGGAATGTCTGGCGCACAACCTAAAGCCGGAAATATTGCCGGTTGTATCACCGTTTGTGCCGAAGTAAACCCTAAAATTACACATATTCGCCACAGTCAAGGATGGATTAATGAAGTGATTGAAAATATTGATGCGCTGGTAAAAAGAGTCGCTTTGGCGCAAGCCAATAATGAAATTGTGTCCATCGGATATCTTGGAAATGTGGTTGAGGTTTGGGAAAAATTTGACCAGGAAAACATCCATATTGATTTAGGATCAGATCAAACTTCGCTACACAATCCTTGGGCAGGTGGCTATTATCCTGCTGACATTTCCTTTGAAGAAGCCAATGAAATGATGGCATCAACTCCTGATTTATTTAAAACAAAAGTACAAGAAACATTACGACGTCATACGACAGCAATCAATAAACACACTGCCAAAGGAACGTATTTCTTTGATTATGGAAATGCTTTCTTACTGGAAGCTTCCCGTGCCGGTGCAGATGTCATGGCAGAGAATCACATCGATTTCAGATATCCGAGTTATGTACAGGATATCATGGGACCCATGTGTTTTGATTACGGTTTTGGCCCTTTCCGATGGGTTTGTGCTTCGGGAAAACCAGAAGATTTAGCCAAAACAGATGTAATTGCTTGCCAGGTTTTGGAAGAAATGTCCAAAACAGCTCCCGAAGAAATTCAGCAACAAATACAAGACAATATTCATTGGATAAAAGGCGCACAAGAAAACAAATTGGTTGTAGGCTCACAAGCACGAATCCTTTATGCAGATGCTGAAGGACGCGTAAATATTGCCGAAGCTTTCAATCAGGCTATTGCCAATGGCGAAATAGAAACCGTAATTTTAGGTCGCGATCACCATGATGTTTCCGGCACCGATTCTCCATACAGAGAGACTTCTAACGTTTATGATGGCTCAAGATTTACCGCCGATATGGCGATACAAAACGTCATTGGAGACAGCTTTCGTGGAGCCACTTGGGTATCCATTCACAATGGCGGTGGCGTGGGCTGGGGAGAGGTAATAAACGGCGGATTTGGTATGGTTCTTGATGGTTCAAAGGAAGCGTCAAGACGTTTAGCATCAATGCTTTTCTGGGATGTCAACAACGGAATTTCCAGAAGAAGCTGGGCTAGAAATGAAGGAGCAGTATTTGCAATAAAAAGAGCGATGCAAACGGAACCTTTATTGAAAGTAACCATCCCTAATATAGTCGCTGACAATTTGTTGGATTTTTAAAAATTTGAACGTATCTTTAATAAACATTTAGTAATCAAAAAAACAGGTCATGAAAGCAATTAAACTCCTTCTCGCATTTCTACTTTTAGTATTTGCCTCTTGCGCTTCCGTAAAAGTATATTCTGATTATGATAATAATGTGGACTTTATTCAATACAAAACGTACGCTTTTCATAAAAAAGGCATCGATCGAGTTGAAATATCAGAATTGGACAAAAAAAGAATACTCAATGCCATAGATCGAGAATTAAGTAAAAAAGGAATGACCAAAAGTGAAAATCCAGATTTGCTGATTAATATATTAACTAAAGAAAGAGAACGCATTGACGTAAATCAGTTCAACGCAGGATGGGGTTACGGATGGGGTTGGGGATGGAATCCTTACTTTTGGGGAGGCCGCAGCAGTTTTGTTTCCTCATCAACGGAAGGGACATTGTATATTGATTTAATTGATGCCAAGAAAAAAGAATTGGTTTGGCAAGGCGAAGGAGTTGGTTATTTGACCGAAACCCGAAGTGAAAAAGAAAAACAAATTAATGAATTTGTGGCAAAAATTCTTGAACAATTTCCGCCCAAAGTAAAATAGTTTACCATCACATTTCAACATAAAAGCCTACCTTTGCGTAGGCTTTTTTATACCCAATCATGACACTACAAACTGACATTACTACGCTCGAAGATATCAAATTACTAGTGAATACTTTTTATTCTAAAGTTCAAAAAGACGAATTTATCGGACCCATATTCAACGAAAAAATAGGCAATCGCTGGCCGGAACATTTAGAAAAAATGTATCGCTTTTGGCAAACTATTTTACTTGAAGTGCATTCCTATTCCGGAAGTCCATTTCCACCACACAAACAATTACCGGTCGCCAAAGAACATTTTGACCGCTGGATGCAAATTTTCACTGAAACAACTGACAACTTATTTTCTGGTCCATTAGCCGACGAAGCTAAACTTCGGGCAAAAAATATGGCTGAAATGTTTAATTACAAAATTGACTACTTCCGCAATCTTGAGAAAAGTCAAACGGACAATTCATAGTTTTTAAAGTGGGTTTAATCCAAAATATGTTCCTTTTTGCAAACAGCAACAAATTATTATATGCGCAATTTATTATTACTTGTCGTTTTACAAGCTTTCCTCATTTCTTGTTCCAATTTAAAGCAAACAGCTGACAACAAGTCAACCCCAAGTTTAAAACTAATCAGTTCCATTGAAATTCCTTTTGAGGAAACGTTTCAAAACACAAAAGTGGGCGGATTGTCCGGAATCGATTATGATGCCAAGAATGATTTGTATTATTTGATCAGTGACGATAGATCCATGTTTAACAATTCAAGATTTTATACGGCAAAAATTCATTTGCTCGAAAATAAAGTTGAACGTATTGATTTCCAAAGTGTCACCACTTTAAAAAATGCAACTGGGAAAGCGTTTGGCAATTGGAACACCATGCCAACTACTTCAGCAGACCCGGAAGACATCCGATTCAATCCAAAAACGAACACTTTGGTTTGGAGTAGCGAAGGCGCTCGAGTGCTAACAGCAGATAAGGAAGTTTTACAAGATCCTTCTCTAAATTTCATGGATTTAAAAGGTGATTTTCTAGGCAATGTCACCTTACCGGAAAATTTAAAAATGCAGAAACTGGAAAAAGGTCCGCGAAACAACGGCACTTTAGAAGGAATTACTTTTGACAAAAACTATAAAAATGTCTATACCAATATTGAAGAACCATTATTTGAAGATGGCGACCAAGCCAATACTAGCAAAGGCGGTTTGATTCGGCTGTATCAATTTGATGCCAAAACAAAAAAGAACACCGCTCAATACGGCTATAAACTGGAACCTATTGCTCATGAACCTGTTCCGAAAGGTGCTTTTGGTGTAAATGGCGTTTCGGCAATTCAGTATTATGGTAAAAACCAATTGCTGGTTGTGGAACGCTCCTATTCTACCGGGACACAAGCCTGTACGGTTAAAGTATTTATGTGTGATTTAAAAAAAGCAACTAATATAAAAAACTACAGCTCTTTGCAAAATCAAAAATTCGAATTGGCTTCTAAAAAACTGGTACTTAACATGGATGATTTGGGAATTTTTATTGATAATATCGAAGGACTTACTTTTGGTCCAAAATTGGCAAATGGTAATCAATCTATTATTTTCATTTCAGATAATAATTTTTCAGATAAACAAAAAACGCAGGTTTTGGTGTTTGAGTTGGCGAAGAAGTAAATCCAAAAAATAGCTATCAATCCTCTATCCAGTTCGCCAAAGAACATATTCAGTACCAACAAAAATGAGAATGCACAATGTTTAATTTAGCGGAAGTCAATGAAACATAATTGGAGAATGTTTGAAATTATACTATCTGGAATTCAGATTTGCCTCGGTATTTTAATATGGTTTTTTGTCTATTTAACTTGCAATCAATATTATACTTTTTTGTGGAAAAATCCATTAATAGACCATCATAGCATTGTTCAAATGGCTGTCAGAAAAAATATAACTTTAGTAATTCTATCACTTATTGCTATTTCATCAGCAATACTTTTAATCAAAAACCTATCTAAAGGCTGGGTGATGAGTGTTATAACTTGGATTATGCTTACAATAACATTGATAATTAACTCCTATCGATTAAACCAAAGCAATCCTAATGAGTTAGATTTAATTTCTATATTTATTATAGGAATAATTACATTTGTTTTTATAGCTATTGTATTCGCATTAAATAATATAGAATTCAAACGGAAATACAGCCCAACCATAAAAAACTGGATTTTCATAGCAATTTCTATTGTTGTACTGACAGCTTTAAAATTTTTATAAGCTTAAGCGAGAGTGTGACGAACTGAGCAGACTTTGTACGTGTAATGTATTGATGAGATTGCTTCGTTCCTCGCAATGACTGAACGCAACTAAATTATGTTGAATTATCTAATCTCAAATTAAACCTCAACTCCCCTAGCCCCGATTGCAATGAAAAGCTTTTTGTGAAAGCCGTTTTGATTTTTCTTGTTTATAAAAAGCGACTCCTCTCCCCAACCCTCTCCAAAGGAAAGGGAGAAAAGAGGAATACCCCCTTTTTATTTCTCCTGCCGGAACATTAGAAAAACAAACGGGTTTGCAAAAACTTGCAATGAAAAGCGGGAAATAGCTCCTGAAATTTGTACTTTTGCAGTTGAACTACAAGGTTTTCGATATGAACTCAACTATAGAAAGCAATCCGTTATTAGACCGATTGCCAAAGCACTTAAAACAATTCATTAAACCTCAGGATTACAGCGATTATACGCCCATAAATCAAGCGGTTTGGCGTTATGTGATGCGCAAAAATGTAGCTTATTTATCAAAAGTGGCGCATAGTTCCTACTTGGAAGGATTGAAAAAAACAGGAATCGAGATTGACAACATTCCGAGCATGTATGGAATGAACCGCATTCTGACTGAAATAGGTTGGGCAGCGGTTGCGGTGGATGGATTTATTCCGCCCAATGCTTTCATGGAATTTCAGGCCTATAATGTGCTTGTAATTGCATCTGACATTCGACAACTCGAACATATTGAATACACGCCTGCGCCGGATATTATTCACGAAGGTGCAGGTCATGCTCCCATTATTGCTAATCCGGAATATGCGGAATATTTACGCCGTTTTGGCGAAATAGGCTGTAAAGCGCTCTCTTCACATAAGGATTATGAAATGTATGAAGCCATCCGACTGCTTTCGATCGTAAAAGAAGCTGAGGGAACTCCCCAAGCTGTTATTGATGCTGCCGAAAAAGCGGTAGAAGATTTGCAAAACAATATGGGTGAATTATCAGAAATGGCGCAAATTAGAAACCTGCATTGGTGGACTGTCGAATACGGACTCATTGGAACCGTAGAAAATCCTAAAATTTATGGTGCCGGTTTGTTATCTTCAATAGGCGAAAGTGCGCACTGCATGACAAACGAGGTCAAGAAAATTCCGTATGACCTATCAGCAGCAAACCAGAGTTTTGACATCACAAAATTGCAACCGCAACTTTATGTCACACCAACATTTGCTTATTTAAACCTAGTTTTAGAGGAATTTGCGAATAAAATGGCACTCCGAACAGGCGGTTTATCCGGAATAGAAAAACTGATAGACTCAAATGCTCTGGGAACAATTGAATTGAGTACAGGCTTGCAAATTTCGGGCGTTTTTAGTACCGTAATTGCACACGAAGGCAAGCCTATTTATATACAAACCACCGGAAAAACGGCTTTAGCTTCTCGCCAAAAAGAACTGGTTGGTCATGGAACTTTGACACATCCTGAGGGTTTTGGGAGCCCTATTGGGAAGCTAGAAGGAATCAATCTGGCAATTGAAGACATGAGTCCAAAAGATTTGAATGCCTACGATATACTGGAATCTAAAACGGTCAAACTGGAGTTTGAAGGTGGCATCACTGTTGAAGGTGAAATCATAACCGGCTCCAGAAACTTACAAGGCGAAATTATTTTGATTCGCTTTAAAAACTGTACTGTGTCACACGGAGAAACGATTTTGTTTCAACCAAAATGGGGCATTTATGATATGGCTGTGGGCAAAAAAGTGATTTCGGCTTTTTCAGGCCCTGCTGATGTGAATAGTTTTGATTTGATTTCGCACCTTCCCTCGAGCAAAACCATCAAAGTGACGCATACCGCAGAACGTGATGACTTAGAGGTTTTGTACCAAACTGTTAGAAATAGTAGAGAAACCAGGGATACAGAAACTCCCTTGAAGCCTATATTCGAAAATTTACAAACCAATCACCCAAAGGATTGGTTATTAGCTGTTGAAATCACAGAGCTGCTAAAAGAAAGAAATGAAATGAAATTATTACAGGAAATATTGGTTTATCTCGATCAATTAAAACAAAAAAGACCTGAAGTAGCACATTTGATTACTGGTGGTTTGGATTTAATCTTTGACAAAGAGAAAGCTTAGTTTTCCAATTTAGGTTTATCAAATCGAGCGCAGTCGAGATTTTTCAATAGGCTTAAACAGCTATAAAAATGGTTTCGACTGCGCTAAACCTGACAAAAAAACTATTATAATTTTATTTTTTGTCCAAAATCTTTTTCGCTTTCGATTACTTTTCCTTCGTATTGTAATTTCCAGCCCATTGAATTACTCAAAATTAATATTTTGGACAATTCGCTGATTAATCGGTTTTGAGCATTGGTTTTCAGTGAAGACTTTTCTATTTTCTTGGCGAGATTTGCTTTGACCGATTTATTGATTTTATTATAATCATCTCCCGTAAACGGATTCAGCTTGCTTTGTTCTACGTTATAAAACTGAATATCTGGACTTATTTTTATTTCTTCTTTTGGAATACTAACAATAGTGATGGTTTTATTTTTTTCATCTATTTCATATTTCATTTGGCGCAAATCATAAGCAACTGTAACATCAGCATTGACTATTACCAATGCTTTTTTCTCAAAAGAAAGCATATCCAACAAATATTTTTGCTGATTTTTATAGGTAATCACTTCGGAGAAATGGCCTTCAGTAACTACTAATTTTCCAACATTTAGAATTTGTTGTTGAATGAGATTTGTGTTGTACTGGATATCTTCATCGTCGTTTTTCTTAAAATCGCAGTATTTGAATAATAAAAATATTCCCCCGATAACTACTATTGCAATACCTATTCTTCTTAACATAATTAAAATTTCATAAATGAATATTCTGATTCCAATTTAGTGATTTTTTCTCTGACTTTAGACTCAAATTTTAAATGACTTTCAGATTTCGGATTAAAAGGCTTGTGCGAAAGACTTTTTTGAATAGTTGAAACTTCATCCATTGTAGCAAAAGCAGTTTCAGAAATTATAGTTTCCTTGAAACGTTTCCAAATATAATCGATTGCCACTGGATTGGGATGCAACATATCTTCAGTATAAAAACGGTAATCCCGAAGTTCATCCATCATGATTTCGTAGCTGGGAAAGTAATTTATAGTCGAAAGTCGAAAGTCAAAAGTCCCATGAAGCGCACTAATTATATTGGCTTTGCTCCATTGATTTTCGACAAAACCATCTTTGATGTGACGCACTGGAGAAACGGTAAAAATAATGGTGCAACTAGGATTTACAACATGAATTAATTTCAGTGTCTTTACTATACTTTCTTCTATTTCTTCAACAGAAAGTAATTCTTTCTGAAACAGCTTTTGCGGTACTTTATGACAATTAGCCACAACACAATTGCTTTCTATATTTCGATATACCCACGAAGTTCCGTAAGTAATAATAATATGGGAAACATGCTGCAATTGCAGTTTTGTAGCTATCAGTATTGCATTTAAAGAAGCTAACAATTCCTCTTTACTAGAACTGCTCAAATCCGAATGCACATCAAAACAATGCCAGCGTTCGTTGTAAAAAAAAATGTCGCTTTCTGTAAGTTGCTTTCCGGAAACAGCAAAATCAACTAGTTTTTCAATCGCTATAGGATGAAACAAAATGCCAAATGGATTACAACTATTTTGAAATTTAAAATAGTCCAGTTTCTGCGCCATATTTACCGCAAAACAAGAACCCAAAGACATGATTTTAGAAGTATAATCAATAGGAAACTTACTTTTAGGAATGGGAACTTGGGTTCTGAAATTCATATCTATTTCTCGCAAAGCCGCATAGGTTAAAGGTTATTTACAATTCTTGTAATTCCTGTTTTAATTAGTGGTTCGTTGAAATTAATTAACAAGCCAAATTTCATTCCTGTAATTTTCAGATACGTTTAAAGTTGTATTGGATGAACATTAGCAATTTGTTCAACTGATTTTATTTCTAAAATAACTTTATTTTCTATGATTAAGTCAGTTCTGAATCCAATATCTAATTTTACTTAATCCAGACAACGGGAAGTGGTTTTTGACTTTCAACTAGTAGTCCTCTTTTCGTTAACTCATAAAACAAAACAACTTCATAAACTGATTTTAATAACCCTGGACCAAACTTAGTGTGCATCTTTTAACAAACATCAACAACAATTTTTGAAATCTCGTTTTCAGTCATTTTTTTATTTCTCGCTAATATATTAAAAAAATTACGATATAATTACTTTACAAACTCAATTGCTTTTTCTAAAGCTTGCTGAATTCCTGCGACATTCTTCCCTCCTGCTGTTGCAAAAAACGGCTGTCCTCCGCCTCCACCTTGGATAAATTTACCCAATTCACGAACCACTTGTCCTGCATTTAGGTTTTTCTCCGCAACTAATTCTTTAGAAATATAACAGGTCAACATTGGTTTTTCTCCCGAAGCTTCGGGATTCACTGTAGCCAAAACTAGAAATAAGTTATTTCCTAAATTTCCTAATTCATACGCCAAATCTTTTGCTCCCTCCGGATTCAAATCGACTTGTTTTGCCAAGAATTGAACGCCATTAATTTCCTGTATCTCAGCGATTAAACTCGCTTTAAGATTTTTGACTTTATCTTTTACCAAAAACTCAATTTGCTTAGTCAATTTGACATTTTCTTCTTGCATAGAATGAACGGCTTTCAGAATATCCTGAGGATTTTTTAAGGCTATTTTTACTTCATTCAATGTGCTTTCATGCGAAGCAAAATGTGCTTTTACCGCATCACTTGTAATCGCTTCTACACGACGAATTCCTGCAGCAACCGCTCCTTCTGAAACGATTTTGAAATGCCAGATTTCAGCTGTATTTTTCACGTGGATTCCACCGCATAATTCCATGCTTTCGCCAAATTTAATCGCACGAACCTCATCTCCATATTTCTCTCCAAAAAGTGCCATCGCTCCTTCTTGAACTGCTTGCGCGAAAGGAATATTTCTTCTTTCAATTAGTGGTAATTGCTCTTGAATTCTTGCATTTACAAAATCTTCCACTTGCTGCAATTCGGTTTCCGTCATTTTAGCAAAATGAGAAAAGTCAAAACGCAAGTAGTTTGGATTTACTAGCGAACCTTTTTGTTCTACATGCGTTCCAAGAATACTTCTCAAGGCTTGGTGCATTAGATGTGTCGCCGAGTGATTTCTGGAAGACAAACTTCTCAAATCTTGATTTACTTTGGCTACAAAACCAGCATTTATATTTTCCGGTAATTTTTTTGCAAGATGTAAAATCAGGTTGTTTTCTTTTTTCGTATCGATGATTTCGATAGTTTCATTTGCAGACCCGAGCGTTAGCGAACTGGCGGAGCAAACTAACGTTCCTTTATCACCCACCTGTCCTCCACCCTCTGGATAGAAAGGGGTCTTATCTAAAACGATTTGGTATAAAACACCCTCTTTTTTACTGTCTACTTTACGAATGCGAGTGATTTTTACGTCACTTTCTGATTGGTCGTAGCCTACGAATGTTTCTACATTTCCTGGAACTAATAGCAACCAGTCTTCGGTAGAAACTTCTGATGCGGCACGGGAACGTTTTTTTTGTTCTTGCATGGCGGCGTTAAAACCAGCTTCGTCCAGTTCGAATCCTTTTTCTCTAAGAATTAATGCGGTCAAGTCAATTGGAAATCCAAACGTATCATACAATTCAAACGCTTTTGTTCCAGAAACTGTTGAACCTTTAGTTTCGGCAACCACATTTTCTAATAATTGCAATCCTTGGTCTAATGTTCTCAAGAAAGAAGATTCTTCTTCACGAATTACATTCGTAACCAATTGTTGTTGCGATTTGATTTCCGGGAAAAACTCTCCCATTTGATTCGCTAAAACAGTAACTAATTGATTGATGAACGGTTCTTTTATATTAAGAAACGTAAATCCGTACCGAATGGCACGACGCAAAATTCTACGAATTACGTAACCAGCACCTGTGTTTGATGGCAATTGTCCATCGGCAATAGCAAAAGCAACCGCACGAACGTGATCGACTACTACCCGAATAGCGATATTTATTTTTTCCTCATCTGCATTCGGTACGGACAAGTCTCGACTTGTACCTACGGAATTTGATGTGTATTTTAATCCTGTAATTTGCTCTACTTTTTCGATAAGTGGCATAAACACATCCGTATCATAATTGGATGTTTTTCCTTGTAATGCCATACACAAACGCTCAAATCCCATTCCGGTATCAACGTGTTTTGCTGGCAATTTTTCCAGAGAACCATCGGCTTTACGGTTGAACTCCATGAATACATTGTTCCAGATTTCCACTACTTGGGGATGATCATTGTTAACCAAACTTTTTCCTGAAACTAAGGCTTTTTCTGCTGCAGAACGAATGTCAACGTGAATTTCTGAACACGGCCCGCAAGGTCCTTGGTCTCCCATTTCCCAGAAATTGTCTTTCTTGTTTCCAAGAATGATACGGTCTTCGTCAATTAATGCCGCCCAAATATCCCAAGCTTCCTGATCGAATGGTACGTTTTCACTTGGATTACCTTCAAAAACGGATACGTATAAGTTTTCTTTTGGAATTTTATAGACTTCTGTCAAAAGTTCCCATGCCCAGTTGATAGCTTCTTTCTTGAAATAATCTCCAAAAGACCAGTTTCCCAGCATTTCAAACATGGTGTGATGGTAGGTATCAAAACCTACATCTTCCAGATCATTATGTTTTCCTGAAACACGAAGGCATTTTTGCGTATCAGCAATTCTGTTGCTTTTTGGAGTTCCGTTACCTAGAAAATATTCTTTGAACTGGGCCATCCCTGAATTGTTGAACATTAGTGTTGGATCATCCTTGAGAACTATGGGTGCCGATGGAACGATTAAGTGTCCCTTTGATGCGAAAAAATCTAGAAATTGTTTGCGTACGTCTTGTGATTTCATTTTTTTATTTAAATATTTAAAGATTCAAAAATTTAAAGATTAGTTAGAATTGAATTTTTTAATCTTTTAATCATTAAATCTTTTAATTTCTTTTGCCCCAGATAGTAGTGAAAAGCTTCGAGATTTATACATTTATTTTTTCTTGAGGTGGCAGAGCGACCGAAGGAAGCTCCTGCTAGCTCATTAGAAAAAAAATGTATAAACGAGAACTTGCAACAAATAGCTGGAATAGGCACATTATTTTATTTATTATTGAAAAAAGGGTGTAACAAATGAAACATTTCTTAAATTTGTTCGTCTAACCTTTTACAGTGTGCAAAAATAGGGTATTTTAAAATATGTCGAAAGTAAAATATTATTACGATTCTGAAAATTTAGCGTATAGGAAAATAAAAACTCGAAAAAGAAGAAAATTTGGTGTTATCATTCTGTTTTTGCTGGCCTCGATATTATTTGGTTTTTTGAGTTTTATTGTATTATTGAACACCCCTTATTTTGAAACGCCTAAAGATCGGTTGCAGGCTCGTGAAATTGAAAATTTAAGATTGAATTATGCGATTTTAAATAAAAAAATGGATCAGGTAAATAGCGTAGTTGAGGCTCTTGAAGACAGAGATAATAATTTGTATCGGGTATATTTCAATAAAACAGCAATTCCTGACTCTGTCCGGAAAGCGGGATTACCGGGAATAAACAGGTATAAAGTACTAGAGGGATATGACAATTCCCAGTTGGTACTGAATACCACCAAAAGAATTGATGTATTAAGTAAGGAACTCGCCATTCAATCCAAATCACTGGATGTCATTTTGAAAATGGCAGATGCTAAAAGTGATTTTTTGTCTGCCATTCCTGCCATTCAGCCAGTGCGAAATGAAAATTTAAAACGACTGGCATCTGGTTTTGGTTATCGAACAGATCCGTTTACAAAAGTAAGAAAAATGCATGAGGGAATGGACTTTACGGCCAAAACAGGAACTCCAATTTATGCCACTGGAGACGGAATTGTAATAACCGCCGACAATAGGGCCTCTGGATATGGAAATCATATTGTAATTCGGCATGGATTTGGATACGTAACATTATACGCGCATTTGAGTAAATATAAAATACGAGCTGGACAGCGTGTAAAACGCGGAGATGTCATAGGATATGTGGGAAGTACCGGAAGATCTGAAGCACCGCACTTGCATTATGAAGTTCATAAAGATAACAAAGTGGTAAATCCGCTTAATTTTTATTATGGAAACATTTCGGCAGTAGAGTATGTTGCTATAGCACAATTAGCGAATCAAGAGAATCAATCGTTAGATTAATGCTTTAACAAAGTGTTCAGTATTCAGTCGTAACAGTTTATAAAAGAAGTGTTCAGAAAAGATTAAAATAAAAAATATGCACATTGAACTTTCTAAAGACAAAAGATATTACAGCATTGGCGAAGTAGCCAAAGCATTTGACGTGAACGCCTCGCTGATACGTTTTTGGGACAATGAATTTGATATTTTGAAACCAAAAAAAAATGCCAAGGGCAATCGCATGTTTACACCCGAGGATATCACTAATTTGCAATTGATTTATCATTTAGTCAAGGAAAGAGGTTTTACGCTGGAAGGGGCTAAAACCCATTTGAAGGAAGGACAAAAGAAGGCTTTGGACAAGTTTGAAATAATCAGGAAATTAGAAACGATACGCACACAATTAACAAATATTAAAAACGAATTGTAATCCCAAAACAAAACAGGGATCCTACTATTTACAATTAAAATTAAACAACAAACATTAAATTAAACAAAGATGAAAAGATTTTTGCCTTGGATTATCGTAGGAGTTATTATTATTGGTATGTACAGCTGGATTAAAGGGATCAATAATACTGCGGTAACAATGAACCAAACAGTAGAACAATCGTGGGGAGATGTACAAACGGCGTACCAAAGAAGAAATGACCTGATTGGAAATCTAGTAAATACTGTAAAAGGTGCTGCTGATTTTGAAAAAAGTACCTTGACTGCTGTTATTGAGGCACGTGCCAAAGCTACCTCAACTACTATTGACCCAACGAACATCACACCGGAAAAATTAGCTGAATTCAACAAAGCACAAAGTGGTGTAAGTAGTTCTTTGTCTCGATTGTTAGTATCAGTAGAGCGCTATCCTGAGCTGAAAGCCAACCAGAATTTCTTGAAATTACAAGATGAATTAGCTAGCACAGAAAATCAAATTTTAACGTCAAGAACGCGTTTTAACGAAGCAGTTAAACCTTATAATTCACACATTAAAACGTTTCCAAACAGCTTATTTGCAGGAATGTTTGGATTCAAAGACAAAGCATATTTTACTGCTGTTGAGGGAGCGGATGCACCTGTTGAAGTAAAATTCTAAAGTTAGATTATTAGACTTTTTATCTTTTTAGAAGTCAAAATAAAATAAATTTAAATTAAAGAAAAAACCTTTAAAAATTAACAATTTTTGATTTCAGGTTCAACAATTCTGAAATCAAAAATCGTTAATCTTAACTCAAAAATATTTCAATGTCAAAAGTAGCAGAATTATTAACCCCGGAAAACGAACAGGAGATTGTTGAAGCTATTCGCATGGCTGAAAAAAACACTTCTGGTGAGATTAGAGTTCACATAGAAAAAACAACTTCCATGGATGCGTATGAACGAGCCAGAGACGTTTTTCATGAACTTAAAATGGATGAAACCGAACTTAAAAATGGTGTTTTAATATATTTAGCTGTTGATGATCACCAATTTGTAATTTGTGGAGACCAAGGCATCAATGATGTTGTTCAAGATGACTTTTGGAATTGTACACGGGATCTAATGGTCGTTCAGTTTAAAACCGGGAATTTCAAGCAAGGACTTATTGACGGAATCACCAGAGCCGGTGAACAATTACAAAGTTATTTTCCTTGGCAAGAGGGAGACACGAATGAATTATCAAACGAAATATCTAAAGGATAATGCTATTACAAAAAAAGAATACCCTAATTTGCCTAAAGTTGTTTGTTTATCTGTTATTTACACAAGTTAGTTTTGCGCAATTTACCATACCTGAAAAACCAACGTTACAAACCTCTGTTTACGATTATGCCAAGGTTTTAAGTGCCACAGAAAAAGCACAATTAGAAGAAAAACTGATTAAATACTCTGATTCTACCACAACTCAAATTGTAGTGATCACTATAGAAAGCCTAAAAGGGGAAGATGTAAGTCAATTAGCTACCCGGTGGGCACAAAATTGGGGAATTGGAGGAACTGCAAAAGAAGACAATGGTGTCATTATTTTACTCTCTAAAACCGAAAGAAAAATTGCAATAAACCCTGGTTATGGTCTAGAAGACAGGCTTACCGCAGGAACTGGTGGAGAAATAATCCGGAATATAATCATTCCAGAATTTAAAAAAGGAACCTATTACAGTGGATTAGACAAAGGAACAGATGCCTTAATTGATGTTTTTAAAGGCAAATACAAAGGTGTTCGCAAACAAACACCAAAAGAAAAAGAATTCCCGATCCTTCCTATTATAGTTATTGTGATCGTGATACTGGTATTAATATCCCGAAATAAAGGGGGTGGAAATTCAGGAAATTCCGGTGGCGGCGGTCCAAGTCTACTCGACGTTATTATTTTAAGCAGTCTTGCCGGTGGCAGAGGTGGCGGCGGTTTTGGCGGTGGAGGCTCTTCTGGAGGTGGTTTTGGTGGCGGTTTTGGTGGCGGGGGATTCTCTGGTGGCGGATCAAGTGGTAGTTGGTAACTTAGGGCTGGGATGTGTTTCCGCATTAAAACCTTGTTTATTAAACAAATACAACCGTGATTAATACCCAACCCAAAAAAGTAGATTTCTTTTTAAATACCAATAATTTAGCTCATTTTTTTGAAACCTATTTACAGAATAGCAATAATCCAAATTAGTAGCCAAATTAATCAATCAATGACATTACATGCTTTCACATAAAGCCAAATATGCGCTAAAAGCACTGCTGTTTTTAGCGCAACAAGAAGAAACCCATATTTCTCGAACTATCGAAATTGCCGAGGCAGCCTCTATTCCAAAAAAGTTTTTGGAACAGATTCTATTGGATTTAAAGCGTGGCCATTTCGTAGGGAGCAAACAAGGGAAATTTGGCGGTTATTATCTTTTAAAATCTAAAAATGACATTACTTTAGCCGATATTCACAGGCTTTTTGATGGTGCAATTGCCCTGCTACCTTGTGCCTCATTGAATTTTTACGAACGTTGTTCTGATTGCGTTAATGAATCGGAATGCCTACTAAGACACGGATTGATTAGTATTAGAGAAGAAACTTTAAAGGCTATGGAAGGCATCACTATTGCTTCATTGGTAAAAAAATAAAAAACATCATTTAAACTCTACTAATTTTATAGAATTAATTATATATTTGCCTCGAATTTAATATATCATTAACAATACAAATTTAAAAGTATGAAAACGTACCGAAGTAAGTTTGCTTTTTTGAATAGAAAATCCCGCAAAAATCAACTAATTATAATTACAAAAAAGAGCTCTCAAATGATGTGTATGTGTTAGTAAAAAAAATTTAAATTAAATTCTACTAATTACATATACTTACTTTAAATGAAAAATTATATAAATAATACCCTTGTAATACTATCCGTTTTAACGTTCTCAATATCATTTGCGCAAAACATTGAAGGTGTAATTACAACAAACCTAAACATACCATTAGAAGCCGCAAATATTGTACTAAAAGAAACAGATTCTAACACAATTACAGATTCTAGCGGAAAATTTACGATTGACTCGAAAGGAAAATTCCCTTTAACTCTTTTAGTTCAATATGTGGGATATAAAACCGCAGAAATAGAAATTACTTCCTTACCGATATCTACATTACAAATAAATCTTACTGAAGAAAATGTATTGGTCGAGGTGGTCGTTTCTTCAAGACGCCGGATAGAGAAAGTACAAGATGTGCCAATTGCAATCTCCGTAATAACGGGAAAACAGGCAGAACAATCTGGAGCTTTTAACGTTAATCGCATAAAAGAACTTGTCCCATCCGTTCAATTGTATTCATCAAACCCCAGGAATACCGGAATTAATATTCGAAGCCTAGGTTCTCCTTTTGGACTTACAAATGACGGAATCGATCCGGGTGTTGGTTTCTACGTTGATGGCGTTTATTATGCACGTCCAGCTGCAACCACTTTAGATTTTATCGATGTCGAACAAATTGAGGTATTGCGTGGTCCACAAGGATCTTTGTTTGGTAAAAACACCACTTCGGGTGCCTTTAACATTACTACACGTAAACCAAGTTTTATTCCAGATGCTACCTTTGAAGTGACCTACGGAAATTACAACTTTTTGCAAGCTAAAGCTTCGGTTACTGGAGCTTTGAGTTCAAAAATCGCCGGTCGAATCTCATTTTCCGGTACGCAACGTGACGGTTTAATCCATAATGTTGTTACTGAAAAACCTACAAACACATTAAACAATCAAGGAATTAGAGGACAATTACTTTATACTCCTTTTGAAAGAACAAATATCATATTAGCTGCAGATATAACAATACAACGTCCAGATGGATATGCTCAGGTAGTTGCGGGTGTCGCACCAACAGAAAGAGCGGCTTACCGTCAATTTGATGCTATTATTGCTGATTTGAATTATCAACTGCCAAGTTTAAATGCGTTTGATCGTAAAATTGATCACGATACGCCATGGCGTTCAGGACAAGATATGGGAGGAATATCTCTTAACATAGATACAAAAATTGGTAATGGGACACTTACGGCAACAACAGCTTGGCGTTTTTGGAATTGGGATCCATCAAACGATAGGGATTTTACAGGATTACAAGTATTAGCCAAATCGCAAAACCCAACCAGACAGACACAAATAACACAAGAAGTACGCTATGCAGGTCAGCTTACCTCAAAATTAAGCGGTGTAGTAGGTTTATTTTTTATTGACCAAACATCACAAACAGATGGTACAGAAGAATCCGGTAATGCACAATGGCGATTTGCGCAAAGTACTACCAGTAATTTATGGAAGACACCTGGCCTATTTGAAGGATATGGGATCAAAACCGATGCCCGCATTAGAGCTTCCAGTGCGGCAGTATTTAGTCAGTTAGACTGGGTAATAACAGAACGTTTACATGTATTACCAGGTTTACGTTATAATTTTGACAAAAAAGACGCTACTTACAACCGTATCACATATGGAGGACTTCAAACGAATGATCCAGCCTTAATTGCCTTGAAAAAATTAGTTTATACGGATCAGTCTTTTTTATCTAATACAAATAATATTAATTTTTCTGGAAATATAACCGTTTCTTTTAAAGCTACTGACAAGATTAATGTGTATGCGACTTTTGCAAAAAGCTACAAACCCGTTGGAGTAAACGTAGCTGGATTACCTACTCTTGCCGGGCAACCAATTCTTGAACTTGCAGTAATTAAACCGGAAGAAGTAAATCATTATGAAATTGGAGTAAAAACAGCACCGTTTAAAAACTCAATATTCAATTTTACCTTCTTTAATACCGATATCAAAGATTTTCAAACCAATGTACAGGCCGCTGAATTAGGTATAAACCGTGGCTATCTTGCCAATGCAGATAAAGTAGAGGTAAAAGGGGTAGAATTAGACGCCAGTTTTGTAATCAACAAACATTTAACCATCAATGGAGCAGCGACCTATACAGACGGTAAATATGTCAAATTTATAAATGCACCCCTTCCGTTAGAACAAACAGGAGCAGCAGTATCCTTTAAAGATGTTTCCGGAACTGCTTTACCTGGTGCTTCAAAATGGGCAGGATCTTTAGGAGGTGAACTTTCAGATAATGCCAAATTTTTTGGAAATACAGGAAAAATATTCTTTGGAATCGATTCTTATGCCCGTTCTGAATTCTCTTCTAGTCCATCAGCTTCAAAATATTTAGTCGTTCAGGGTTATGCCTTATTTAATGCTCGTGTAGGTTTCCGGGCAACAGATGGTTTGTCGGTACAATTCTGGGGACGTAACCTTTTAGACAAAGAGTACTACGAACAACTATTACCGGCGGGTGGAAATTCAGGACAATATGCAGGGGTATTAGGCGATCAAAGAACGTATGGTATTACACTTCGTTATTCGTTATAGTAGCACTAAATATAAACAAGCATAACAGCACCAGTAAAACTGAGTTTTGATTGTGCTAGATATGCAAATAAAACGAACCGTATTAATTCTTTTACATTTTTAAACCTTTAATGTTGAACTATTTTGTCCTCTAAAGCAGCATATACTCTGTTTTTTTTGTGCGGCATTTGTAATACAAAAAAACTGCCCCAAAAAAGCGACTAACTTTTTGAGGGCAGTTCAATATACATAGGCTCATTGAAAAAACCATTGAAGGTTCTTATTTTTTAATTAACTTCTGACTGTAGCTTGTACCATCTTCTAATTTTATAGTGACAATATAAACCCCTTGAACCAGATTACCCGTGTCTACCCTAGATTGGAAACCTAAGTCCATTTTAGACTCTATTAATTGTCTTCCGTTCATATCAAATATAGAGACTACAGCCTTCCCCGCATTTTTATTTGATCTGATAAACAGCTCAGAACTCATTGGATTAGGATAAATGCTGAATAAAATTTCTGTGTTGTCCAAAAGGGTTAAATTACCACAAACCCCTATTAAAGGAACGTTAACAGTAAAATCTTCCACCTGATCATTCCTTCTTTCTGAGGTTCCTTGTTGCGCTAAAGCCCCAACCCCTCGTCGGGCAAATACCGCACGTATCAAGCATTCATTTGCACCACCATAGAGCACAGCATCAGCCTGTATAATTGAATTTCTTCCCTCTACAAATCCAACATTACCACATGTAATTAATTTTAAACCATCCATTACTAATTGGATAGCCATATTATTTCCACCTGTACCATAATAAATATCCGGATCAAAACCATACTTACCGATAAAAGCCCAATACATATCCCAAATCATAGTTGACCAAACAAATCCTACACCATGAGGTACGCTTATTGCAGGATTCGCAATATCAGCATAAGTATAATCATTGATTGACATATCAGTAGAATATGGAGAAGGACGTATACCAGGCCCTTCGATACCCTGAAACTGTACATAGGTTCCAATCCCTCTTTTTTGTTCGGGGGTATCGTTTATTTTTTGGGTCATTATAAGTCCAAAAAAGTCAGACCAACCTTCTCCCATTTGCTCTTCATAAGCTTGACTCAATAAACAATCAAAACGATTTCGACCTCCAACTAACCGTGTTGATATTCCATGCCCATATTCATGAGCAATTATTCCTTGATCCAAATCACCATCTCTATTGATCAAATTAGCAAGAGGACCTCTGTCAACTAACCGACCGAAAACAGGTTCTGTTGCCATTTTGTCTAGTAATATCTTTCCGTCCTCAAAAGACAAACCTACTGTGGGGATTGTAATCGTTTTGTATGGTACACCGCCTCCATTTACTGGACCAGCGTTTGGAGCGTTGTTAATGATTATGACACCAATAGCACCATTGTCCTGCGCTATTGTAATTTTATCAACAAATGGACAATTACCACGGATGATAACAGCAATTTTACCTTTAACTGCAACCGCACCAGCAGCTGTATAAGCTGTACATCCATCCCTAGGATCAGGACTCTGCGCTGGTGTACCGGGGGGAGTGGAGTTAGTTGAAACCCATGGAGTCCCGTCATCTTCTACAAGAACTAATCTGCTGTCAATAGAAGGATCCCCTTCTCTAGGAATAGCTACAAATGGAAAGCGCACGGAAGCATATGATTTCCGAAGTTCAGTTGCACTTGGAGGAATGACATCAAGAAACTCCCCAAAAGGAGATGCGCCCCATAAAAACATTTGCATTGTTGGCTCAAATCCATCAATCAAAGTACCAAAATTAGCATTATTAAGCCCACTACCGTCCTGAGCTTCAGCCTGTACTTCATCTCCATCCCAATCATTAATGGTTGCGCTGGTAGGTCCAGCAAAACGATCGTAATCACCCTCCTGGAAATTCCCATTCGTTTCGTCAAAACCATAGGCATAGGAAACATCATGCATGTAGTTGTTCCAAACAAATAAATTGACAATTGCAGCTTTTTGATAGGCTATCGGAGCCTTGCCTAAATCTAAAGGGTAGTCAAAACTCAGCGTACCTATACTGCTGGGCGCAGCAAAAGAATCTTCGGTCGCTGGCCCGTTAATCTTGCCCCCATCTTCATAGGACTGGACGTTATTACCAACCGTCTTGGATTCTATTTTTCCACCAAATTCATGCCAGCCTTCCGGTGAAGGGACAGCACTTCCTGTTTTTTGTGTACCGATACGTGCTGGATTATTAATCATAGTCCTGCTGCCATGATTGGGAGTCTCAACACCCAAAGGAAAAGCATTGTATTTAGATCCATCCGTAGCAGAAAGTGCTGCATTAGATTTCGAATCGAGTACAATAACATTTTTACTATCTTTTTTAAAATTAAAAAAAAGATTGTCTTTTTCATAGCTATGGCTGTGATTCTTGTGACTCCTTTGATTCACAGGTTTCTCATCAGTTACAACAGGTATATCAAAATTACAACTGATCATTAAATCGGATTTCTCTAAAAGTGTCCCATTAGAAGCATTGATCTTTGTTTGCCACCAATGCGAGGCTGGATCTTTAACAATAATCTCATAGGACAATACGAAAGTACCGGTAGAATTCTTAAAATAATTTAATGGAGCTTCAAAATTGCTTGTCTCTAGCTCCGAAGGCTTAAGATCTGATTTAGTAGCATAATTCACTACACTAACTCCGGCAGTATTGCTCAATCCTAACTCACTGATCGCCTTTCGTGCGGACTGAGCTGCGGTCAAACTAGCATTGCTACTACTGATGTTTCCGTATATATTTTTCACAAAAGTATGCTTAAAACTAGTAACCACATTGTTTTTTAAAAGCACTGTGGCTGCTGTATTTGCAATTTTAACCCCTCCTACCTCTTGTTGCAGATACGCAATTAAATAATCCGAGTTTTTAAGCGTCCCATAACTGGTTATGGTAAATTGATTGGCATCTGTAGCAGATAAATTTAAACTTGCAAAATTCACAAGCAGATAGTTTTTTATAATATCTTTTTTATCTTGACCATGACCTATGGTGCTCAGTGTTAAAAAATAACAAAACAAAAAAACAGAGTAAAGGTTTCTCATAATTAGCAGATTTTTAATTACTTAATTCAAATCTAAAACGAATGTAAATTATGAAATTTGATTTAATAAATTTTAGCGTATAATTTGAAATAAAAAACTAATAATTTATATTTAAACGTAAAAAATCAGGTAAATAGCAATTTATTACACTAAAATAAAAGAAAAAAATATTTTTCAGCAATCCCAAAAACATATTTGTACACGTTTATAAAAGGCAATTTTAGGCTATTCAAAATTCTAGCGATTAAAACTAAAGGCTAAACTTACCTATCCGTTTTATTTCTTTTAAAAACAAACTGATTTATACTGTTTTGAAGACTACAAAATGCTATCCATATCTAATGCAACAGTGTTAAACAGCTATATACTTGGCCTCAATGAGTACAAATGACATAAAACCACTAGGTTCTACACCCAAGTTTTCATAAGTTTTACCTGCACTATAACGAAGTAAAAAAGTATTGATGAATTACTTACAAAAACATTAACGCACTTAATTATAACCAGATTGTTAGTACCTTATTTTGAATGCATACCAGTTTTAAAATATTTCATAAAATAAAATAAAATATCTCCTATAGAAATACTAGACTTTGTTTAAATTTGCCTTAATTGAAATAAAATTTAGTGAAAACCATTAGAATTATCTTGTTTTTATTTGTGTCACTGGGCTGCCAAGGACAAAGCAGCAAAATAGTGGATCATCAAAGTATTCTTTGGACACGCTATTACAACCAATTATCGTTAAACGAGAAGTGGTCTCTGCATTCTGAATTTGACAATCGTCTTTTTGTAAAGCCTATTGCTGAAAATTTATATGTTATTCGTGTTCAAGGACGTTATAAAATTAATGATCATCTGGAAACTGGAGTCGGTTTTGCTTATTTCTCTGTTGAAACGCAGGTTCCTGAAATTAATTTTGATTTTGAAATCCCGGAATATAGAGGGCAACAGGACATTACATGGAAAAAAATCATAGGTAAAGTAACTTTCCATCAACGTTTTCAATTAGAAGAACGTTTTATTCATAACGCTAGCAAGACTGCTTTATCGCCGGGAACCTCGTTTTCATGGAGGTTCAGATATAGACTTCAAGGGGATTATACCTTTTGGAAAAAAGAAAAACACTTTGTCAAAGCAATATTATCTGATGAAGTAATGGTTAATTTTGGAAAAAAAATCATCAAAAATACGTTTGACCAAAACCGAATTTACATCGCTCTGCAATATGGTTTTAATCCGAATATTGCTTTAGAATTGGGCTATTTAAACAGTTTTCAGCAGCGATCCAACGGAATTGATTATTTCAATAGAAATATTATCCGATTCAGTATATTGCATAAAATAAGACTCCAAAAAAAGAACCGAAAGAACTATTAGTACGTATATATTTTTACTAAAAATACTAAATAATCATATTTTAAGTACTGATTATAAGTATATTAACTAAATATTTAGAATTTAAGATGTGTCTTTAATTAAAAGATATAGCCATGAAAAATTTCGCAATTAAACTCGTGTGGTTTACCACCATTTACGTTTTTGTATTTGCCGGTTTATGTCAGACCACTATTCCTTTGCCAATTTTAATGATCCGACATTGCGTAAGTATACCATTAATCCTATTTATGGTTTATACCGTTCTAACTGACGATTAAAACTACAAAAACATTCAAAGATTGGTACAGTGACCATCCTACGGAAACTTTTGAAGAAGAAAAACGTTAATTGCTCAAATCCATTTTATGCAAAAAAAATCCCGATTTTATCGGGATTTTTTTTATTTTTCTCTAATATAAATATCGATTGGAACGCCTGAAAAGTCCCAGTTTTCTCTAATTTTATTTTCCAGATAACGTTTGTATGGTTCTTTTACATATTGTGGCATATTAGCAAAAAATACAAATTGTGGTGTTGGTGTTGGCAACTGCATGCAGTATTTAATTTTTACATACTTCCCTTTTGTTGCCGGTGGCGGGTAGGCTTCAATCACTTTCAACATAAATTCGTTGAATTTTGAAGTTGCAATATGCTGTTTTCTGTTTTCAAATACTTTGACGGTTGCTTCTAATGCTTTTAACAAACGCTGTTTGGTCAAAGCCGAAACAAAAAGAATAGGCACATCCGTAAATGGCATCAATTCTTCTCTGATTTTAGCTTCATAATCCCGAGTTGACATCGTTTCTTTTTCGACTAAATCCCATTTGTTTACTAATATTACAACTCCTTTACGGTTTTTCTCAGCCAACCAGAATATACTTTGATCCTGACCTTCAAATCCACGCGTGGCATCAATAATCAAAATGCAAATATCCGCATGCTCAATCGCACGAACCGAACGCATTACTGAGTAAAACTCTAAATCTTCCTTCACTTTCGCTTTACGACGAATACCCGCAGTATCCACTAAGTTAAATTCGAAACCAAAACGGTCAAATTTTGTATCAATTGCATCCCGAGTTGTTCCCGCAATATCTGTAACAATATACCTGTCTTTACCAATTAAAGCATTTATAAAACTTGATTTTCCAGCATTAGGACGTCCAACCACTGCAAAACGAGGCAATACAACTTCTTCCTGCGTAGGCTCTGGTTTTATAGGAAAAGCATCAATTAATGCATCTAATAAATCACCAGTTCCACTTCCTGAAATACTGGCAAATGTATAATATTCTCCTAAACCAAGGTTGTAAAACTCAATCGCATCTTTCTCACGCATGGAATTATCTACCTTGTTTACAGCCAGTAAAACTGGTTTTGTCACCTTACGCAACAATCGTGCAACGGCATCATCCATTGGAGTAATTCCTTCCTCTACATCTACCACAAAAATGATAACATCAGCCTCATCTATTGCAAGTTCGACTTGTTTACGGATTTCTCCTTCAAAAACATCATCAGAACCACGCACGTATCCGCCGGTATCAATTACAGAAAACTCTTTTCCGTTCCATTCGCTTTTTCCGTAGTTTCTGTCACGGGTCACTCCCGAAACAGAATCTACAATAGCTTCTCTTCTTTGTATCAGCCTATTAAAAAGGGTTGATTTCCCTACATTAGGTCTTCCTACTATCGCAACAATGTTATTCATAATCCTATTTTCAAATATTTTGCAAAGGTATGCTTTTTTTAGTTTGTAGTGACTAGTTTTGAGTATTCAGCAAAAAAGCACACTAACTGCACGCCTTCAAACTAAATTTCAATGCCTTTTTAGGAGCTATTTCCAGCTGTCCACTCTATCTTTTATGTTTTAAAGAAAAACATAAAAGGATACCGTTCCCATCTGGGCTAGGGCATTTCGAATTCTAATATTATTTATCGGAAAGTTTTTAGAGCTGAGCGCTAATAAACTGAACACTGAACTTATTGATTATACCCAAATCGTTTCAACATATTAACGTTGCTACGCCAGTTTTTGTTGACTTTTACGTACAATTCAATATGGATTTGTTTTCCGAAAAACTTCTCCAAGTCGGCACGAGCTTCCATTCCTACTTTCTTCAAAGCAGCTCCTTTATGTCCGATGATGATTCCTTTTTGAGTTTCGCGCTCCACCATAATCAAAGAACGGATTCTGATGATGTTTTCATCCTCAAAAAACTCTTCGGTAACAATTTCTACAGCGTATGGAATTTCTTTACTATAATTCAATAATATTTTCTCCCGGATGGTTTCATTCACAAAGAAACGTTCTGGTTTGTCTGTCAATTGATCTTTCGGGTAATACGCCGGTGATTCCGGTAATAACTCAATGATACGTCCAAAAACTTCCGGCACATTAAAATTCTGCAAAGCAGATATTGGAAAAATTTCTGCGTTTGGAACTTTCGCTGCCCAAAAAGCAACTTGCTCTTCTAGCTGTACTTGGTTTGAAGTATCAATTTTATTCAATAAAAGCAGAACCGGGATTGTGGCGTGAATAATTTTATTAAAGAAAGCTTCATCTTTCAAATCCTGCTCTCCAATTTCGACCATATAAATCAAGATATCAGCATCTTCAAAAGCAGACTTCACAAAATTCATCATAGATGCCTGCATTTCATAGGCAGGCTTTATAATTCCTGGCGTATCTGACAAGATCAATTGAAAATCTTCCCCGTTTACAATTCCAAGAATTCTATGGCGTGTTGTTTGTGCTTTTGAAGTAATTATGGACAATCGTTCTCCAACAAAGGCATTCATTAATGTTGATTTCCCAACATTTGGATTTCCTATGATGTTTACAAAACCTGCTTTATGTGACATTTCTAATATAATTTATTGTGCAAAGGTAGACATATCAAGTCAATAGACGAAATAAAACATTTTTTAAAATTTATGTTTGAATTTATTAAATTTGGTTGTACATTTGCACTCGAAACAACGCGGGATAGAGCAGTAGGCAGCTCGTCGGGCTCATAACCCGAAGGTCACAGGTTCGAGTCCTGTTCCCGCTACTAAGTTAATCGTATTGAGATTACAAACGCACATCGCGGGATAGAGCAGTAGGCAGCTCGTCGGGCTCATAACCCGAAGGTCACTGGTTCGAGTCCAGTTCCCGCTACTAAGAAAAACCCATCAACATTTTGATGGGTTTTTTGATTTTTACTACCTTCCTCAACCCCTACAAACACTGAGATTAACTCAAATATGGCAAGCCCTACAAGGAAAGTTCCTCTATTGACAGCAATCAGACCTTGCACGAAAGGCTCTATTATAAAGAGATTTTATTCCTTGGTCGATGGTATGAAGTAAATGTCAATTTGCATTTAGAGAACTCCTTATTTAAATCACTAGAACAAGGCGAGGAACAATTACTGGATAAAGAGCGCCAGGTAATTGTTAGATAAAGACACACGGGGAAAATTAAAAAAGGTCATTTGAAAATACAGACTGGCTTTTGTCTTAAGAATATGCTTTTTTTAGTTTTTAATTTATTTTTCGGAATGCTACTTTTTGAACTTCAAAACAGAACCTCATGGAGTAAGAAACCTATCCACTAAAGAAATAAGTCTAAGCTAACTAATGGAGAACTCATTTTGAAATGGAAACATCAAGAAAGGTGTTGACCGATTTGTTTTTTCATTAGAATAACCAAAAACAACTAAGAAATTCAAACAATAGAGATCCAAAAAACTTCCCAAATATTTAAAAGGAATAGATCAAAACAGACAACTAATACACGAATCCGTAAAGCATTTTAAAACTAAAAAAAACCTGCGTGATAAGTCACACAGGTTTTTTACCAACTACGTTTACTAAAATCAACCTATCCAAAATCAACTAAATTCAATTTATTAAAAGATACTAAGCGGTTATTTTATTTAAAATTAATCCTCCGAAACAATAGCTGAGTTTCTATTGGTCGTAACTTCTAATAGCACTGCAACGCCTTTGTCATTCAACATTGTCATATTTAACACATCTAAAACTGCTAAATCTTTAGACACTACTCCATTAAATCTATTGTATGAAATATTCATTTCTTTAAGATTTTCTAATTTTTCTAATTCTATTGGCACTTGACCGTTCATTTTGTTGTCAAATAAACTAAGATTTTCAAGTGCTGTCATGTTTACCACTTCACTACTTAATACTCCCGAAAGTTTATTACTATTTAAGAGCAATATTTTTAACGTTTTTAAATCATATAAAGAATTTGGAATTTCCCCTATAATTTCGTTGTTAAATAATGATAGTATTTCTAACTGTTTCAAGGATCCTATTTGCATGGGCAATTCCCCTGAAAGCGCATTCATATACAACTCTAAGTCTTTCAAATTACTCATTTCACAAATAGAGGAAGGAATTGTTCCTGACAACTTATTAAAAGAAAGGTTCAATACTTTCATTTCTTTTAATTTTCCAATAAAAAAAGGAATCGACCCTGATATTTGGTTCTTGTGTAAATCCAACTCTTGAAGACCTACGAGATTAACAATTTCAGCTGGAATTTCACCCACTAAATTATTATCAGCTAGATGTACTGCAATCACTTTTTCGTCTTGTACTTTTATGCCATACCAAGTGGTAACAGGTGATGATAAATCCCACTTGACATGCCACTGACTTCCACTAGTGGACTGGTACAGTTTTACTAAGGCATCTTTCTCCTGATCAGATACATCGGCCAACATTGAACATGAAAAAAAAATGATTAAAAACAGAGTAGTTACACTTTTCATCCCTTTAAATTTAGTCTTTTACATTCCTAAAATAGATGGTTTCTAGTTAATCAGCAAATAAAACCGATGAAATACATGTTTTATAATTTTAAATAGAGATATGTCTTACAGCAAAATATTTTTTAGAGTGCGTTCTATAACTACTCTGTCAATGATTGAACTTCCTTTTTCTTAGAACAATTCTAATTAAATTTAGCTTCATCAGGACAAAATAAATTACAAAACACCTGACTGGCAGTATATTTTGGATGGATATTTCACAAATATGAGAGTAGTAATTTGCCCCAAAATTCAACAACAACAACAACAACAACAACAACAACAACAACAACAACAACAACAACAACAACAACAACAACAATAAAACTACATTCCCTAAAGCTCTTCGATGGCTTTTGCCAAATCAAGATCCTTATCCGTTACACCATCTGCATCATGAGTAGTCAGCCGAATGGTTACTTTATTATACACGTTGCATAATTCCGGATGATGATTTTTTTTCTCCGCTTTTATTCCTACTTGAACTATAAAACCTAAGGCTTGAGTAAAATCCAGGAACATAAACTTTTTCTCAATTCCATTATTAATATACTGCCAGTCTTTCAATTTTTTCAACTCTGATTGAATGGATTGTTCGGTGTACGTTTTCATACTTTTATTTATTTATGGGTTGATCTGCCTGTAACTTGCTGATGTAAAACAATATTCAGATTAAAACAATTATGAAGATCCAAATTTCAGGAATATAAAGTTAGTAAATTTTGATATATTGAAAAATAATTTAACTTTATTAACTAATTTTGGCGAAAAATATTTCTTTTTAATTTGAATTCAGCATACTCCTTTAAAATTTATACTACTACTGCGCAGCTCCATTCAAACTGGGATGACATGGCGATTTCGACTGTTTTTTTATCCAAAAAATATCTGGATGTTTTAGAAAGATCATCCCCTGAGAACATGATTTGTCATTATATTGGACTCTTTGAAAATGACACTTTAGTAGGGATTGCGCTTTCCCAATTTCTGGATTTAAACAAACTGGAATCTTTTGGAGAACGCGATAAGTGTATCAAGACAGCGGTACGAAATTTTGTTTTCAGGAACTTTGGATCTCATGTACTGGTTATTGGCAACAATATGTTAACCGGACAAAATTCTTTTGCTTTGTTAGACACCATTGATAAAAAGAGAGCTTTACAAGTATTGAATACTGCTGTAACTGAATTAAAACAACGCTTTAAATCCAAAGGCAAAAAAATTCACATTACCACCTACAAAGATTTCAATTGCGAGGAAATCAAAACCTTCCGTATTCCGGAATTCAAAAATGAATATCCGTTTTCGACACAGCCTAATATGGTTTTCACCATTAATGAAGCCTGGAAAACAGAACAAAATTATATTGACTCTCTTTCAAAAAAATACCGGGATCAATATAAAAGAGCAAGAAAGAAGGCAGATCAGATTGAAAAAAGAAAATTACACCTGGAAGACATCATTGCCTTGGAAGAAACGATTTATGATTTGTACCTTCATGTGGCTAAAAATGCTCCCTTTAATACTTTTTTTCTTCCAAAAAATCATTTTAGGATTTTTAAAGAAATTTTCAAAGACAAATTTCTTTTTTATGGTTATTTTTCAAAGGACAGACTAATAGGTTTCAATACTTTGATTAAAAACGGTTCCATAATGGATACCTACTTTCTGGGATATGATGAAAGTGTTCAGCGCGAGAAAATGCTGTACCTGAATATGTTATATGACATGATTGCCTATTCAATTAATAAAGGCTTTCAGGAAATTATCTTTGCAAGAACTGCTTTGGAAATCAAAAGTTCTGTTGGCGCTAAGCCCATAAAAATGTATGGATTAATAGGCCACAGCAATAGGGTTGCCAATCATTTTATGCCAAAGATATTCAAATATTTAGAACCTAAAATCAAATGGCAAGAACGCAATCCGTTCAAATAAATCCATAATCTGGATCAGTATATGGTACGGCAACTTTCATGTGTTTGGGTAAAATTTCGACATTTAGCTTAGTTTCGGATCCACAATATTCACCGTCAACTTGAAAGCTAACCGGCACACTAGTCGTGATTAAAGCATTTTTTACTGATATTATTTCTATATCTTCTGCATCATCTGTTGTTATATTTCCGGTAATAATTTTCCCAAGCACTACTAAATCTAAATTTTTCAAGATCACTAATTCAAATTTCCCATCGTCCATTAGTCCGTTAGGATTAATAGAAACTCCTGTTCCATATTTTTTTGAATTGGCAATAACAATCATTCTCGCTACACATTCAATAGTGGGAAAATCACCTGTTATTGTGGCAAAAAAAGGCTCATCTAAATCAATCAGAGTAGACACCGCTTGCAAAGCATACCCCAGTTTTCCCCGAATCGTACTTTTTTCATAGTTCTTAATCAATTCTGCATTAAGTCCAATATCACTTAGATGAACACTTTTTTTTCCATTAATAGAAATCATATCAATCATCATGTACTCATTGTGAAAAGCAATTTCTAAGTTTTCCTCAAGTGTGGCAGGTAAATTCAAGTCTACTGCCAATCCATTAGCTGATCCGGCGGGTAAAATTCCTAAAATTACATCTTGATTTTCCATTGCTTCGGCTACCATTTTTATGGTTCCGTCACCCCCTGTAATAATAATTCGTTGTGGTTTGTAGGTTTGATACAGCAACTTTATTTTATCAATATCATTTACTCCCGAGGTATTATAAATTACCGGATTAAAATTTTCTTTTTCAGCAAAAAGTGCCACAGCATCAATAAATTCAGATTTATCAATGTCACCGGAAATAGGATTAACAACAACAATAATGTTATTTCTCAAACTTTATCTTCTTTTATCAATTAAAATTAATTAAATTCATCTCCAATCAAAAGTACTACAATAAATGAAACCAATTTTAAAATTATATCGTGGATACGCTAATGAGCAAGAATTAATTGTCATGGGGCATGTGTTCAAACCAACAACAGTTAAAGAATATAATTTTCAAAAAAAGAACTTTAAAAATGCTACTTCAGTAATCAAAATGTTTCAAATAAAGACACAAGCAAATGCTGATGTGTATTTAGAACAAAACAATTCCAAAATCCATACCAGAACACTAAATGATGGTTATTTTAAGTTTTGCGTGCCACTAGATCAGGATTCTAAGTATGGCTGGATTGATTATAAAGTGAGTATTACTCATAATAACGAAACCATTACAGCCAAAGACAGTTATATTCGTCCACACAAAGGAAATCTGGGAATCATCTCTGACATTGATGATACTTTTTTAGTTTCTCACACGCTGAATCCTTTAAAAAAATTATATGTTTTATTGTTTAAAAACATATATAAAAGAAAAACTTTTGATGATGTAGTTACCCATTATCAAGCCTTGAGTTCGGCAGGAAGAACAAACAAACACGAGTTAAATGCGTTCTTTTATGTTTCCAGCAGTGAATGGAATTTATATCGTTTTATCATACAATTCACTGAAATTCATAAGCTTCCAAAAGCCGTTTTATTACTGAAAGACATCAAGACGAGCCTGGCTGATTTTTTCATCACCGGAAGTGGGGATCACAACCACAAGTTTGACAAAATAAAACACATTCTAGAGTTTTATCCCAATTTAGAGTATGTACTTCTAGGGGATGATTCACAACATGACCCCTATTTATACGAAGCTATTTGTAAAATTTTCCCAGTTACCGTAAAAGCAGTTTATATCCGACAAACTGGGACTTCTAAAAAAGAAAAAATAATTACAATTATGGAAAATTTAGAAACCTTAAAAGTTTCTATTTGTTATTTCAAAAACAGTAGTGAAGCTATTGCACATTCAAAATCTATTGGGATTATTAAATAAAAAAAGAGCTCCAAAACCGGAACTCTTCTTTTTTACACAGTATCAATTTCTTCCTGAACAGCTTCCCAATCTAAAAGAAATTTGTCTAACTCAGCCTTTTTCTTATTGTACGCCATAAAAAACTTAGCATCCTCAATATGTTTATCATAATTAGAAGCCAGCATTTTATCATCTTGCTGAATGTCTTTTTCTAATTGCTTGATTTGGCTTTCGATCTTGCTTAACTTGTTTTGTAATGCTTTTCCTTTTTTCTGATCTTCGTATGATGCTTTATTGCTTTCTTTAGGTGATGCTACTTTCTGAGCCTCTTTTTTTTCTACTTCACGCATGTTTTCCATATTGCGTTGTTCTAAAAAATAGTTGATATCCCCTAAATATTCTTTTATTTTTTGGTCTTTAAATTCATATACTAAATTTGACATGCCCTGCAAGAAATCCCTATCGTGAGAAACCAGTAATAAAGTACCGCCAAATTTTTGAAGAGCGGCTTTTAACACATTCTTCGATTTGATGTCCAAGTGATTAGTAGGCTCATCCATCAATAAAACATTAATAGGTTGCAACAATAATTTACACAACGCCAAACGGTTTCTTTCGCCTCCGGAAAGGACTTTTACCTTTTTATCTACATCGTCACCACGAAACAAGAAAGAACCCAGCATATCGCGTACTTTCATTCGGTTCGTATCTGCCGCCGCATCTTCCATCGTTTGCAACAAAGTGATTTCGCCATCCAGATATTCAGCCTGATTTTGTGCAAAATACCCCAATTGTACATTATGTCCTAACTTGATATTTCCTTTATACTCGAATTCGTCAACAATAGCCTTAATAAAAGTTGATTTTCCTTGCCCGTTTTGCCCTACGAAGGCTATTTTACTTCCACGCTCCACTAATAGATTGATATCTTTCAAAATCGTTTTGTCCCCGTAGCTTTTGGTCACATTTTCAGCTTCTATAACTACTCGTCCCGGTTCTTTCGAAACTGGAAAAGTAATATTCATAACGGAATTGTCATCTTCATCTACTTCAATACGTTCTATTTTGTCAAGTTTTTTAATCATCGATTGTGCCATGGAGGCTTTAGAGGCTTTGGCACGAAATTTTTCGATTAATTTCTCTGTTTCTTCTATTTTTTTTGCTTGATTTTTTTGCGTAGCCAATTGTTTTTCACGAATCTCATGACGCAATTCTAAATATTGAGAATATGGTTTATTGAAATCATAGGCTTTACCAAGGGAAATTTCGATTGTTCTGTTTGTCACATTATCTAAAAACATTTTATCGTGCGAAACAATTACCACCACACCGGGATAATTGCGAAGAAAACTTTCCAGCCAAATGATACTCTCAATATCCAAGTGATTCGTGGGCTCATCCAGCAGCAAAACATCATTGGCCTGCAATAATAACTTGGCTAATTCGATACGCATTCTCCATCCACCAGAAAAAGTTTCGGTTTGATTATCAAAAACATCTCTTTTAAATCCTAAACCAAGTAAAATTTTCTCCGTGTCCCCCACATAATTATAACCGCCCAATAATTCAAAACGATGGGTGTAATCCGATAAGTCTTCAATGATTTGACTGTATTCATCACTTTCATAATCCGTTCTGGTAACCAATAAGTGATTGATTTCTTCGAGCTTTTTCTCTACAATTTTAATCTCTGTAAACGCTTCATATGCTTCTTCCAGAACCGTTCTTCCTTGTTCAAAGTCAATATCCTGACGCAAGAATCCCATACGAAGGTCTTTCTCTTGAGAAATAACACCTGAATCTGGAGCAAAATCTTTTGCTAACATTTTAAGCATGGTCGATTTCCCCGCTCCGTTCTTTCCTACAAGACCCACGCGGTCTCCGGCACCCAATCGAAAGGTAACTTCTTCAAACAAATAGGAACCACCAAATGAAACGGATAAATTGTGTATATTAAGCATGTATTGTGATTTTATTCCTTTTTGAATGCGTAAATTTGTAACTCCAAAAAAGGAAAAATTAAATTTTTTGCAAATGTTAAAAAAAGGATCCAAATTATATAGCATTTTAACAGGAACTTGTCCTAAATGTCAGAATGAGAGTATGTATTTAGATAAAAATCCGTTACATCTAAACAAAATATTGAAAATGCACGAAAATTGCAGTCATTGTGGTTTAAGATATCAAATTGAACCTTCTTTTTTTTATGGCGCTATGTACGTTAGTTACGGATTAAATGTAGCAATAGGAATTGCTGCTTTTGTCATCTCTTTTGTTCTCTTCGAATCCAGTCTAAAAGTTGCATTCCTTGCAATAATAGTATCACTGGTTATTTTATTCCCTTTTGTTTTGCGATGGGCAAGGAATATTTACATCAACATGTTTGTTTCGTATGATCACAAATTAAATAAAAAATAACACTATTTTTTTCCTTTAGATACAAATCGATTGATGTCAATTACAGTGTCTAAAGGAATTTTATTTTCAATAGTGTCAAATAAAGCTTTTGCCATTGCAGGACCTAACATAACTCCTCGTGTGCCCAAACCATTCAAAATATGTACTGAATTATAATTTTGATGTGTTCCTACGAGTGGTCTTCTATCTTTTACCGTGGGGCGAACTCCAGCAAAATGAGCCACAATTTCAAAATCACAAGTAATAATCTCTTTTATTCTTTCCACTAATTCCGTTTTTCCTTCTGGAGTAGGTAAATCTGTTTTATCTTTCCAATTGTAAGTGGCTCCTACCTTGAACAAATCATTTCCAAGAGGCAAAATAAAGACACTTGTATTGACGATCACATCTAAACGTAAATTAGGTGCTCTAATGACAAAAAGCTCCCCTTTTGTACCGTCTAATGGCAAATGTTTAAAATAAGGATTTCCATGCATTCCAAAGCCTTCGGCAAAAACAATATGTTTCGCTTGAATGTCTTTGTACCGAATACCATTTGAGTCAACCTGAAGCGCCTCATAATCAAAAGACTCCTCCTGAAACATCTTATTATGGATAAGATAGTCTCTGTATTTACGCAACAACAATGCGGTATCAACATAACCCGTCTGCAAAACCTCACCGTATCCAAAGGGAGAATCAATTCCAGAAAATTTCTCAAAAATCAATTTTGTGGATAAAAATGGCGAAAGATTTATTTTATCCGAAGCTATAAACCAATTATTCTGTTCTTCTACGGAGAAAAATTTTCTCAAAATAGGTCTCTTAAAATCTACGGTACATTCTAATTTTTTTTCCAACAGCGCATAAAATTCATTCATCAAAACTAATTGCTCTTGTGCCTGCCAAACCTCACTGAATCGTTTTAAAATAACAGGGTTATACAACCCCCCGGCGATTCTTGAAGAATTTTGAGAATTATTATCCAGTACTAAAATACTTTTATCATTTCGCAGCGCAACCTCTGCAAATGAAATACCCGCTAAACCTGAACCAATTATTAAATAATCAATCATTTGAAGAAATATAATTTAAACTAAAGACAAAGTAAATACATTAAAACACAAAACTCTTACCATCACAGTAAGAGTTTTGTGTTTATAGTAAAAAAACTGAAATTAATAATTCCACATATCAGATTCGAAATTGCGAATTTTCTCTTTCACTCGATCGGATTCTAACAACTGATTCTGGGCATTATCTTTCATATACTCTTCAATGGATCTGTCTCCATAAACATTTTCTTCTTTGTAAATAAAACTATTAAAACGTCTTGAATTTAAGATTTGATCAAATGAAATCGGCATCGCTGAGTTTTTATCATTGAATGCTTTGGCATCATTCAACACATCTCTTGCTGCTGGAAAAAACACCCAAAACAACTCAATATAATCTTTTTGATCACTATTCATCGTATAAACATCCGGAGTCACTGGACAAATACCCAATAAACGATACTTTAATTCACTCTGCCTTTTATCAAAATACCAATACCCCTTAATTTTATACTGTGTTACGTCCTGAGCAGAAAGATCCTGTCTCAGAATATACTCTTCTGATATTTGATTCCCTGCATTTATTTGTTCTCTACCGGCGTCTGTAGTATCTATTCGAGTTAATGAAGCTTGGATGTCTTTAAATGATTTTTTAGTGTTAAAATAACTATCTGTATACACTTCTGTTAATTCACCACTTTTTATGGCTTTAGTCAGCACATCGTATAACGAACGCCTATCCGAACCAATATTTGCAGTATCTACAGGAAAATACAATGAAAAATTAATCTTTTCGTTTAAATCGATTATTTCCCAGGTTGTTTTTCCCATTAAAACATCTCTATCATGCACATATCCATAGGACAAAGGCCTATCGTTATCTGAAATTAATTGTGCATCAGATTTTAGACCTATTTCGTCAGGAGTTTTTGCATTAAGCAAATTAGATTGTGCAACCGAAGCAAGACTTCCTGTGGAACAGACTATAGCGATTAAAAAATTTCTTACATTCATCATAGTATCATTATAAGATATTGAAGTAGGTTTATATAAAACCGTACTAATTATTGTATTTCAAAAATTACTGGAGCTGTTCTTGGCAATAAGTAGCTTCCTGCACCAACAAGTTTGGTTTTAATCTCAGAAATGGTCACTTGATCACCTCTTCCTGCTTTTGATAATACGGCCTTACATTGTGCATTTAATCTGTTTCCTGATACAACTACTGTCGGCTGTCCGGTAACTTTTAAATTAAAACCAACTACATTTAAACCAACTTCAAAATCAAAATCTTCCAATTTAGCTCCAATAGTTGCAATTTCAAGATTTGATTTTGGTCCTTTTACAACACCTGTTTCTCCCCTAATAGTTCCAGCTGGCCCCGGAATACCTTTGATTCTGAAAACTTTTTTATCAGTAGCCACTTTTCCATCCGACATTTTTCCTGATACGCTGACAATAACTTCATTACCACCACCAGGATTCATAACGTATTTACCGTTGCCTACCTTTGATAAACCTGGAGCAGAAGCATTAACAGCATTATCCGGAATACCTGCAAAGGAAATAGTCATAGGATTGGATACGCCTCTATAAACGACATTCATCTTATCTGCTGAAATTGTTGCAGAATTAGGTCTTGGCACAACAACATATTTTCCAGCGAATGTTAAAGGGATTGTTTTACCATCCTCTACAAACGTAAATTGTCCTGCAATATTTTGTTCACCTACACCACCAGCTGTTAAAGCAATCTTAGCTTGTCCCGTAGCCGGATCTAACCTAGCACCAGTAACACTTGTTGGTTTGGTATTCTCGTCATAACGTCCCAAAACTACTTTACCTGTAACCTGTTCGCCCTGGAAATAAGCATTTTTATCCAATACAACGATAGCTTGATAATTACTGTAAGATGCCGCTGCAACCGCCGCTTTACCTAATGCCGTACTGTACACATCTGATTCTGCTTTTTTAACATCATTCTGCCAAGCAGATAGTTTAGCTAAAGAAGCAACTGCTGGAAAGCCTTTAAAATGATAATCTAAATAAGGTATCGCTATACCGTCTTTATTCTTAACATCTGCCAAACTAAACTTAGCTTGAACTTCAGATAAAATTGGCGCTAATTTTTTATTATCACCCAAAGCCAACTTCATGTCCGATTTATACTTTTCAACTGTTGAAATAACTTCTTTTCCTTTAGCGGAGTAACCTGCGGGACTGAACCATAAATTATCTATATTATCTCCTTTGTCCATAGCCTCATACGGTAGTTTACCCGTCTCCGGATCCACTTCGGTTCCTACTAAAACTTCCGCTTTTATTTGTCCAATATAATCGTAAAAATTTTTTGTTATCACTTCTACTTTATGAGCTGTTATGGCCGCTGCAGCAAATTCGCCTCCTGCTTCCGCTGCTTTCGCATCTAATCCAGCTAACATTTGAGCGTTTGATTGTTGAGCTGAAGCGTTTGACCCTTCAAATTTTTCATTCATTAATCCAAAAGCAGACAACACTTCTTTGGACATATTTAATGCTAACATTGCGATGAAAACCAAATACATTAGGTTAATCATCTTCTGTCTAGGGGTTAGTTTTCCTCCTGCCATATTTTCTAAATAATTAGTTTAATATTTTTTTATAGTTTGAAACTAATTATCCTTTATTATTCATTGCAGAAAGCATTCCACCATATACATTATTCAAAGAGGATAGGTTTGAAGTCAATGACTGCATTTGATCTTTTAATTTTAGGTTGTTTTCAGCAACTTCTTCATTAATTTGTACATTTCTGGAGGCGCTTTGTAATTGTATTTTATACAGACTGTTCAATGACTCCATTTGGGCTGCAGCCAAAGTCAACTCCTCGCTGTATTTTTTAGTAGATGTAATAGAATCTATTGTTGGGGCAATTCCCTTTGCTGCTGATTCGAAATTTTTGATGCTATTACCTAAACTAGCCATTAATTCCCCATCAATTTTGGCATCTTTTAACATCATATCTAATTTTTGAGACAACAATCCTTGTGCATCAGATGGTGTTTCTACTTTTTTAGTTGCTGGTTTAGCCTGACCGTTAGCTAATTCCGGATATACTAAAGTCCAATCCAAATCATTATCAACCGGTTCAAAGGCAGAAAGCGCAAAAATGGCTGCTTCTACAACAAGACCTATAGTTAGCATTAAATTTCCTGTAATAAAACCAAATTCAATATGGGTGATTTTGAATAGTGCGCCTATGATTACAACAGCAGCTCCCATGCCGTATGCGAAATTCATTGCTTTCTTACTTAATAATGCCATAATAGTGTTTTTAAAAAATGAATAGATTTGGTTTGTTTTAATTATCTCTTTTTTCCGATTCCGGTAGTTTGAACTCCCATGTAATCCTGAACGGTTCTAAAACCTATATAACTCCTGGCTGAATCAGCATATTCATAATCTCTTGTACCTACCTGTAGGAAATAAGCAACATCTTTCCATGAACCACCGCGCAGTACTTTGCGTTTATTTGAAGTATCCTGAACATTTGGATTCATTGACGATACATACTCATACGCATTTGGATCATAAGAAGAATCGGTCCATTCCGAAACATTTCCTGCCATATTGTACAAATTATAACCATTTGGTTCATACGATTTTGCTTCAACAGTATACAAGGCTTCATCTGCTGCATAATCTCCCCTGTTGGGTTTGAAATTTGCCAAGAAACAACCTCTGTCGTTTTTAGTATATGGCCCTCCCCAAGGATAAGTAGCAGATTCTAAACCTCCTCTGGCTGAATATTCCCATTCTGCTTCGGTTGGCAATCGAAAAGAATTGATTAAGTCTTGTCCTTTCTTTTTTGATTTGATATGGCTGTTTTTATATAATGTTCTCCAGGCGCAAAATGCTTTCGCTTGAGTCCACTTGACCCCTACCACAGGATAATCTCCGTAGGCTTTGTGCCAAAAATAATCATTATGCATTGGCTCATTGTAGGAATAGGCAAAATCTTTAATCCAAACGCTAGTATCAGGATATACATTTATTTCTTCGGTTTTGATATAGTCTTTTCGTCTTCCGTCTTTTGCTTTGGCAGCAGCCTGAATATCCATCCAAGAATAACGGAATTTCAATTTATTAACATCAATAGTGCGAAGACCGTTGAATGATTCTTCTATTGGCAAATACATAGAATCCATTACTTCAGCATAATATTCATCCGGATATAGTTTCGTATCTTTTATTAATTTTACTTTTTTATTCAGCTTTCTACCGGCATAAGGATCGTCAGCGGTTCCTACACTATAATAATTATCATACATGTATTTGTCATAGGCTGTCATTTTCTCTGGATCCGAATCATTAAAAGCAAAGTCACCTATACTTCCTGAATTTTTACCCTTAGCAGCTGTTGGATCAGCTGTTTGTCCGCTCATGTCTGCCATAATTGCTAATCTCACCCTCATTGTAGAGTCTTTTACCCACTCTACAAACTGACGGTATTCACTATTGGTAATTTCCGTTTCATCCATATAAAAGGAGCGAACCGTAACTGTTTTTGTTGGAGCGTCCTCTACATTGGCTAAATCAGCATCTGACTTACCCATTATAAAAGCGCCACCTGGGATTAATGCCATTCCAAGAGGTTTTTCCGGATGCCATTTCCCTCCATTAATACCAACTAGTTCTCCTCTGTCGCTTGATTTACCACAGCCAATTAAAAGGGTCAAAATTGACGTAAATGCAATGAACTTCTTCATATAAATTTGGTTATATATTCATTATTTTTAAGGGTGTAAACCTATTTATTATTTTTTAAAAAAACAATTTTTTTAAACTAAACAAACTCTATTTTATAAAAAAAGAATAAATAAGCATAAAATTATCCTAAATGATGTTTTTCCTCTGCGCTTTCCACCATCTTTCGGGCAATTCCTGATTACAAGCCATTAAATATTCTTCATAAGAACATGGTAATAACGTGTTTCTTTTTAATTTATTATTAACATTTGAAATAAATGGAATTTCGATCCACCATCGGTCTGTTTTATCACTTTTATAAAAAACAAGATCCTCTTCTTCCATGGGAACTATATATTTCAAGTAGTTTTCTTTACTTCCAAAAGGATACTCATGCGAGCGATAATGAAAGCCTTCTATGAAATACCAAATTATTTGTGCTATGATCACTGATTCTTGTGCGGAATTATTGTGATTAAAGATCCCCAATGCAGAAACTTTATCACTTATCCCTGCATATCGTGACAGCGCGCATATTTCTTTCCCGTTAAAACCATTGGGTGCAAATGAACTAAAATTGCCGGAATCAGATGATTTTACAGCATTTAAATCAATACTGACCACATCTGCATCTCTGAAAACAGGTTCAGATATAGCTATATTATTCGAAACCTCCCCTAATCGATAGGCATCAAAAAACAATTTCTCTATCAAATCTATTTCTTCTTGCGAATTAAAATACGTTTGATAGCCTATGTTACAATAATTAAAGAGATTGTTCGGCTCGTCTATAATTATTTTTGTCAAATAAGAAGTGGCCGAGGCCTGTCCATTCTCTTTTCCAAAATCAAACTTATTATCGATAGCAACTAAATTCACCATCTGTTCTAAATCATCATACGCTCTGTACAAAGCATAGGTCAGATCCTGAGAACCTCCAATAACAATAGGAATAATCTTCTTTTTTATTAAACTTGCTGTTACTTTTTTTAAGGCAAAGTAGGTATCTTCCGTAGAGTTTCCAGCTAGAATGTCACCTAAATCAGCAATAGATGCATCCCAGTTTCCAGGAAATAATCCGTATAATTCTTTCCTAACCGAGAGTAAATCAACAGTGGACACCGCATTGGCATTGCCTCGGTTTTCTAAAACACCTAGTACGGCAATTTTAATCTTGTTTAAATCAGGGAATTGTTCCTGGGTATGCAACACAATTTTACCGCCCAGTTGCTGTGAAGTCAATCCATTTATATATTCCAGGATTTCATCATCAACGGGCTTTAGAAAATCAAATTCCATTTTTATATTTTTTTCCCTTAATCACAACTCTTAACAAAGAGCGATGAAACCGGAATTAGTGACTAATTACTTTTTTGCGACAGGTTTCTTAACGGCTGTTTTTTTGACAGCTGCTTTCTTTGCTGGTGCTTTTTTGGCGGCTACTTTTTTAGCAGGCGTTTTTTTGGCAATCATTTCTTGGACTTCCGCCAATGTTAATTTGGCAGCATCTACGTCTTTACTCAATTCAATTTTGAGTTTTCCTTTGGTGATTACAGAGCGACCCCAGCGGGCTTTCTCGACCAGAATACCTTCATCCTCCCAATTATGCAATACTTTATCGATATTTTTTTGCAATTTATCTTCAATCAATGCTTCTATATCAACTTGAGACAAATCATCAAAATTATATTTCTTACTTACATTAATAAACAAGCCATCCCATTTGATAAAAGGACCAAAACGACCAACGCCTTTTTGAACACCTTCGCCTTTATAAACGGCAATTGGAGCATCGGCAATAGCCTTTTCATCGATTAATTCCTGAGCCCTTTCAAAATCAACATCCAGTGGATTTTCTCCTTTTGGCAAAGAAACAAAAGCCGCACCATGACGAATATAAGGGCCGTAACGACCATTACTTACCTCAACTTCTTCGCCTTTATATTCTCCAAGATTTTTTGGCAATAAAAATAGATTCAGCGTTTCCTCTAAAGTGATGTTCCCAATATTTTGATCATTCATCAAACTCGCGAACTTTTTTTCTTCATCATCAGCGGCACCAATTTGAGCCATTGGTCCAAATTTTCCTAAACGAACCGAAACCGGCTTTCCTGTTTTTGGATCGGTTCCAAGAATTCTCTCCCCGCTTTCACGATCTGCATTGGCCTCTACATCTTTCACTATAGGGTGAAATTTATCGTAGAACTCCTGCATCATTTTAGTCCACTCAATATTTCCTTCCGCTATTTCATCAAAATCCTCTTCGACTTTTGCAGTGAAATTATAATCCAAAATATTTCCGAAATTCTTTACCAAGAAATCCGTAACAATTGTTCCAATATCTGTAGGAACTAATTTTCCTTTATCAGATCCGGTGTTTTCTTTCAGCACCTTCGCTGCTACTTTTCCGGATTGCAACATCAATTGCACGTAATTTCTTTCTTGCCCGTCCAGATTTCCTTTTTCTACATAATTCCTGTTGATAATCGTAGAAATTGTTGGCGCATAGGTAGACGGACGACCAATTCCTAACTCTTCTAATTTTTTTACCAATGAAGCTTCGGTATATCTTGCAGGCGCTCTAGAATATCTTTCGGTTGCTGAGATGTAATTGTTTTGTAATTTTTCATTGACTTTCATTGCCGGCAACATGCCTTCCTGCTCTTCTTCATCGTCATCATGCCCTTCAAGGTATACTTTCAAGAAACCTTCAAAAAGCAAAACCTCTCCGGAAGCCGTGAATATTTCACCATGATTATTCGCTTCAATTTTCACGTTAGTACGTTCTAATTGTGCATCACTCATTTGCGAAGCCAAGGTTCTTTTCCAGATCAAGTCATACAAACGCGCTTGATCTTTGTCTATATTTACCGTATGACGGGACATATCCGTAGGACGAATTGCCTCGTGTGCTTCCTGTGCTCCCTTACTTTTATTGACAAAAGTTCGAGGTTTAGAGAACTCTTTTCCGTAGGATTTAATAATTTCAGCCTGAGCCGCTTCCATCGCATCTTTAGATAAATTCACGCTATCCGTTCTCATATACGTGATCAGTCCGGCTTCATACAGGCGTTGCGCCAGTTGCATGGTAATTCCTACCGGCAAATACAATTTACGAGCGGCTTCTTGTTGCAATGTTGATGTGGTAAACGGACCTGTTGGTGTTTTTTTGGTAGGTTTAGTCTCCAAATCGGCTACCTTATATGTAGAACCTATATTTCTATTTAAAAAATCTTCGGCTTCTTTTTTAGTATTGAAATTTTTAGGCAGTTTGGCTTTGAATATTTTACCGGTTTCATTAGTAAATTCTGCCACAACAGAATACGTAGCTACAGCATTAAAGTTTTGAATTTCCCGTTCCCGTTCCACTATCAAACGAACTGATACTGATTGCACACGGCCTGCCGAAAGCCCTCCCTTTATTTTTCTCCAAAGTACAGGAGATAATTCATAACCTACCAATCGATCTAATACACGACGCGCTTGCTGCGCATTGACTAAGTTATAATCAATTTCTCGTGGATTATCAATGGCTTTTAGAATTGCAGTTTTAGTGATTTCATGAAAAACAATCCGCTTGGTTTTGGTCGCGTCTAATTTTAATTCTTCGGCTAAATGCCAAGAAATAGCTTCTCCCTCGCGATCCTCATCACTTGCTAACCATACCATTTCAGCTTTTTTAGCAAGTCCTTTTAATTTAGTAACCAATGCTTTTTTATCAGCAGAAACTTCGTATTTGGGTTTGAAGCCATTTTCTACATCAACACCAATTTCCTTAGACGGCAAGTCAGCAATGTGCCCATAACTTGACTCGACCTGAAAATCTGCTCCTAGAAATTTTTCGATTGTTTTTGCCTTTGCAGGTGATTCCACTATAACTAAATTCTTTGCCATATTCCGATTGTTTATGTCGGCAAAAGTAGAAGATTTTTTTAAATTTTAAGTTTTTTAAATTTTAAAAGTCAATTTAATCATTCAGTTGCAAGTTTTGAATGATTTGAATCCTATACTTTAAAAAAAATAAATCACTGCGGTTTTATTAAAAATACTGCCTTTTTATGATCTATTTCCTAAAATCCAACTGCAATTAAGTATGTAAAAAGTTTAAAAGTCGTAAAGTCAAAATAAAAAACATAGCCAATAGTATCTTAAAATCAACTTGTTCCATCATTTTCTCTAATTTTAAAACACCCCATTATACAATGATTGTTACTTAAAACTTAAAAGAAGCCCTTTTACACAACAACGACATTCAACCCCATTTCTTCCAGTTTCGTTTTAGTTTCGATATCGATACCTTCATCGGTAATTAAAACATCAATTTTTTCTACATTGCAGATTTTACCAAAACCCCTGACATTCATTTTAGTTGAATCGGCCAAAACAATTACTTTTTCGGCTACATCAATCATCGCTTGATTCAAATGAGCTTCCATAGCATTTGAAGTACTTAAACCAAACTCTAAATGAAGCCCATCAGTTCCAATAAATAATTTATTACAGGAAAACTGGCTCAAAATTCCTTCAGCAATAGCACCCACAACTGAAGTTGATGCTTTTCTAATATCACCACCCAGTTGAATGGTATCAATTTCCGAATGTTTGCAGAGCTCTAAAGAAACTTTAAGCGAAGGAGTCAGTACAGTTAATTTTTGAAAGCCCCCCATCACTTTAGATAAATTATGAATCGTAGTCCCGGAGCCCATAATGATGTAATCATTGTCATTAATGTAACTCAAAGCCGCTCTTGCGATAAGCTTCTTTTGCTCTACCTGAAGCAATTCTTTATCACTTACATTTCTTTCAAACGCATAAATGGGCTGTTTACTGGCGCCTCCATGGGTACGATGCAACAGATTCTTGCTTTCTAAGAAACTCAAATCCTTCCGTATGGTTACGGACGAAACCTTGTGTGTTTCGCACAGCTCCACCACATGAACATACCCTTTTTGATTTAATTCCTCTATTATTAGTTCCTGTCTGATATTAATTATAGTCATACTACTGTTTAAATATTGAAATAAAGATAGGTATTCTTTTAGAAATAAAAAATAAAACAGGTTATTTTGAATAGTTTCATTTTGTTTCGATTTATTTCGTTATGTTTGTAAAACGAAATATTGTGTTACGGTATAAAAACAATAAAATGAAAAGATCAGAACAATTAATTCAACTTACACAAACCAAAAATTGGGATGTAATTATTATTGGTGGAGGTGCTAACGGATTAGGAATAGCGCTAGACGCAGCTAGCAGAGGTTTCAAAACCATACTGTTGGAATCAATTGATTTTGCCAAAGGAACCTCCAGTCGAAGCACAAAGTTAGTTCATGGTGGGGTTCGGTATTTAGAACAAGGAGACATTGCTTTGGTACGCGAAGCCCTAAAAGAAAGGGGCCTAATGGCACAAAACGCTGGTCACTTGGTGAAAAACCAATCCTTTGTGATTCCAAATTATAATTGGTGGGGCGGTTATTTCTATACCATAGGATTAACCATATACGATATGTTAGCCGGACGATTAAGCTTAGGCGCTTCTAAATATGTGTCCAGAAAAAAAACAATAGAATTGCTTCCGACCATTACACAAAAAGGATTGGTTAGCGGCGTTGTATATCAAGACGGACAGTTTGATGATTCGCGTTTGGCAATCAACATTGCGCAAACAGCCGTTGAAAAAGGAGCTACGCTTTTGAATTATTCGAAAGTGATTAATTTATTGAAAGACGATAAAAACCAAGTTACGGGAGTAGAATTTGAAGATAAAGAAACCGGCACCAAATATAAATTAAACGGAACTGCCGTTATTAACGCTACCGGGGTTTTTACCAACTCAATCATGAAAATGAATGATTTGGAATACAAGAAATATATTGTTCCAAGCCAAGGGATTCACTTGGTTTTTGACAAATCGTTCTTACCAAGCGAACATGCTTTAATGATTCCAAAAACAAGTGACGGACGCGTTTTATTCGCAGTGCCGTGGCATGATAAAATTGTGGTAGGAACCACCGATACTTTGGTTAAAAAATCGAGTCTGGAGCCAATTGCCTTGGAACAAGAAATTGATTTCGTTTTAGAAACTGCTCAAAGATTTCTAGAGAAAAAACCAACAAGAGGCGATGTTTTATCAGTGTTTGCAGGCTTAAGACCTTTGGCAGCGCCAGAAAAAAAAGGGCAAAGTACCAAAGAAGTTTCCAGAAGTCATAAAATAATTGTTTCGGATACCGGATTAATCACCATCACCGGAGGAAAATGGACTACGTACCGAAAAATCGCTGAAGACGTTATTGGCAAAGCCATCAAAGTCCATAATTTACCTAAAAAAGGATGTAAAACGGAACACATCGCTATCCACGGCAATAAAATAACTTCCGTAACAGACCGAGAGAATCATTTATACATTTATGGAACTGACATTCCTAAAATACTGAAATTACAGGAAGACGAGCCTTTATTAAAAGAGAAACTACATCCTGATTATGATTATACCATGGCAGAAGTGGCTTGGGCTATTCGTTTCGAAATGGCCAGAACCATTGAAGATGTATTGGCCAGACGCGTGCGACTTTTGTTTTTAGACGCCAGAGCAGCGATTGATTCTTCTGAAAAAGTTGCTCAATTATTAGCCAAAGAATTAGGCCGTGACACCCCTTGGGCCGAAGCTCAAACAGCTGAATTTAGAACTCTGGCCAACGGTTTCCTTTTAACAGAATTTCAAGTAAAATAATCTACAACTCTATTAACATAAAAACACCCAAAATGAAAAACAAACTAATTCTTGCCCTTGACCAAGGAACTACCTCCTCCAGGGCAATTGTCTTCAACCACGATGGAGAAATTGTCAACGTGTCTCAAAAATCTTTTGAACAAATTTTCCCAAAACCAGGATGGGTAGAACACGATCCAAACGAAATCTGGTCCTCACAAATGAGCGTAACCGCTGAAGTTATTGCAAAAGTAGGAATCTCAGGAAAAGAAATCGCCGCCATTGGCATCACCAATCAAAGAGAAACCACAATTGTTTGGGATAGAGAAACCAGTATTCCAATTTATAATGCCATTGTTTGGCAAGACCGGAGAACTGCAAAATATTGTGACGCATTGAAAGCTCAAGGGCACGGAGATATGATCAAAGAAAAAACAGGACTGGTTTTAGACGCTTATTTTTCTGCCACAAAATTAAAATGGATTTTAGATAATGTGGAAGGGGCTCGTGAAAAAGCAGAACAAGGAAAATTGTGTTTTGGAACTGTCGACACTTGGCTTATTTGGAAATTGACCCGAGGTAAAATGTTCATGACTGATGTTTCTAATGCTAGTCGTACGATGATGTTAAACATTCATACTTTAGAATGGGACCAGGAATTATTAAATTTATTCGATATCCCGCAATCGATATTGCCAGAAATAAAACAAAGTAGTGAGGTCTATGGAGTAACCTCAACCACGCTGTTTTCTACAAAAATCCCTATAGCAGGTGTTGCAGGAGACCAACAAGCAGCTCTTTTTGGACAGTTGTGTATCAATCCCGGAATGGTAAAAAACACGTACGGAACCGGTTGTTTTATGCTAATGAATACTGGCGAAAAGCCCGTTTATTCTAAAAATAATTTATTAACAACCATAGCCTGGAAAATTAACGGAAAAACAACTTATGCATTGGAAGGCAGTGTTTTTGTGGGTGGTGCGGCCGTACAATGGCTAAGAGATGGTGCTAAAATGATTGATGCTGCCCATGAAATTGAAGAACTAGCAGCCAGCGTTCCGGACAACGGAGGTGTGTATTTTGTTCCCGCATTAACAGGTCTAGGAGCTCCTTACTGGGACCAATACGCTCGAGGAGCCATAGTTGGGATAACCAGAGGAACCACAAACGCGCACATTGCGAGAGCAACTCTTGAAGGAATAGCGTATCAAGTCTATGATTTAGCAAAAGCCATGGAGGCCGATTTTGAAAAAAAAGGAACAGAACTACGAGTGGATGGCGGAGCAGTTGCAAATAATTTATTGATGCAATTTCAATCGGATCTTTTTAATTTCAAAGTGATTCGCTCAAAGACATTAGAAACAACAGCCCTAGGAGCAGCTTATTTAGCCGGTTTAGCTATTGGATATTGGGACAGCGTAGATGAATTACAAAAACAATGGACAATAGACCGTGAATTTTCACCCGAAATGCCCAGATACACTGTCACTGAATTGGTAAAAAACTGGGATAAAGCGGTAGGCCGAGCTGGAAACTGGATAGAAAATTAATCATTAAAACCATACATTATGACTCCATTTATTGCAGAAATTCTCGGTACCATGCTAATGATTTTATTAGGTAATGGCGTAGTTGCCAATGTAGTTCTTAAAGGAACCAAAGGAAATAATTCCGGATGGATTGTCATCAGTACAGCATGGGGTTTTGCCGTTTTTGTAGGCGTTGCTGTTGCCGGTCCGATTAGCGGTGCGCATTTAAATCCTATTGTCACCATAGGCTTGGCACTCATAGGAAAATTTGCCTGGTCACAGGTTGCTTCCTACATCTTGGCTCAATTCATTGGAGCTATGCTAGGAGCCTTTTTAGTTTGGCTTTCCCATAAAGATCATTTTGCAGCCACAGAAGATGAAGGCGGAAAACTTGCTTGTTTTTGCACAGGACCTGCGATTCGGAATTACTCCTCCAATTTAATGAGTGAAATCATCGCCACTTTTGTATTAATTTTCGTGATATTCTATATTGCCGGTCCAGAGCTGATCATGAGTTCTGATACTGGCGCTGCAATTGGACTTGGAACTGTTGGCGCTTTACCGGTCGCTATTTTAGTTTGGGCTATAGGATTATCCTTGGGAGGAACCACAGGGTATGCTATAAATCCTGCAAGAGATTTGGGACCTCGAATCATGCACGCTATTTTACCCATAAAAGGCAGCAGCGATTGGAGGTATGCCTGGGTTCCTATCGTTGGCCCTATAATAGGTTCCTGTTTGGCCGCAACCTTATATATGTTACTTCTCTAACCTTCTTTTTTAAAAGTAAAATCATGCGAAAATTATTTTTCACCACTATAATCTCTATTATAGGGCTAGCTGGATATGCCCAAGAAACTCCTGTTGCCGATACCATTCCAGCAGCTGTAGCAAACACAAAAACGAACCGACTAGATTTTGATGTAGAATTAAAAACGAGCCACCTCTGGAGAGGACTGGTTATCAACGGAAGCATGACTGCCATGGGAAACATTCATTATGCTTTGGACAAAAAACGAAATCTAACCGTGGGTCTTTGGGGCGGGAATGGGTTTGATGGCGAGTACAAAGAAATTGATTATTACATTCAATACAAAAAAAATGGTTTTTCAATCGCCTTATGGGACCTATTCAATACTACAAATATTGAAAACCCTGCCGTTTTTAATTACGATCGAAAAACAACCACGCACATTCTTGACTTAAGAACATCCTATCAATTTCCTGACCGATTTCCTTTGCGGATAGAAGCTGATTTTCTGCTTTACGGTAATGATCGTGAATTAATGAATAACCTCGATTATAAAAACAGATATTCCACCTATGTTGAATTAGGATATCCGTTATTGAAAAATCAAAAAATTACTTTAGAGGCCTATTTAGGAGCCGGATTTGCCTTAAACGGAGAATCCCATTTATATACAAATGATCCCAACAGTAATTTTGATATTGTAAATACCGGAATCAGGGCGTATAAAAACATTCACATTCTAAATTACAAACTTCCTGTTTCCGCAGTAGCCATGTGGAATCCAGCCCTTAAAATTGCCCGAATTCAATTGGGTGTGGTATTGTTCTAATTACAACAACAACACCTGGTTTGATAACGAAAACGTTCTTTTAGAAACAAAAGAACGTTTTCGTTATTCCAAAATTAAAACCCAAAATAGTGTTAATTCTTAATCTGACATCTTGTCATATTTATTTCAATTGCGTTATCTTTGCACTTTGAAAATATGCAATGGAAAAGATAATAGAAGAAAGCAAGCAGGGAGAAAGTCTTGTTTTAGAAAACAAACCCGAGAACACGAAGAAACTTTTTATTGAGAGTTACGGTTGCGCAATGAATTTTTCGGATAGTGAAATTGTAGCTTCTATATTATCCTCAAACGGATATAATACGACGCAAATTCTGGAAGAAGCCGATTTAGTTTTGGTGAATACCTGTTCTATTCGGGATAAAGCAGAGCAAACAATTCGCAAACGTCTGGAGAAATACAATGCCGTAAAACGCATTAATCCAAAGATGAAAGTGGGCGTTTTGGGCTGTATGGCAGAACGTTTGAAAAGTAAATTTCTGGAAGAAGAGAAAATTGTTGACCTCGTTGTAGGTCCTGATGCCTATAAAGATTTGCCGAACCTTTTGCAAGAAGTAGAAGAAGGACGTGATGCCATTAACGTGATCTTATCGAAGGATGAAACTTATGGCGATATTTCTCCTGTTCGATTGATGAGCAACGGAATTACGGCTTTGGTTTCAATTACTCGTGGTTGCGATAATATGTGTACGTTTTGTGTGGTACCTTTTACCCGAGGACGCGAACGCAGCCGTGAACCACAAAGTATCATGAAAGAAATTCAGGATTTGTGGGACAAAGGCTTCAAAGAAATTACACTTTTGGGACAAAATGTGGATAGTTTTCTTTGGTACGGCGGCGGATTAAAAAAAGATTTTGAGAACGCTACCAAAATGCAAAAAGCAACTGCTGTTGACTTTGACCAACTCCTTGAAATGGTAGCCGTAGGTTTTCCTAAAATGCGTATTCGATTTTCAACCTCTAATCCGCAGGATATGCATGAAAGTGTGTTGCACGTGATTGCAAAACATCCTAATATTTGCAAACACATTCACTTGCCTGTCCAATCTGGAAGCAATAGAATTCTGAAAGAAATGAACCGTTTGCACACGCGTGAAGAGTACATGACTTTGATTGACAAAATCAGGACTATTATTCCAAATGGTTCCATTTCACAGGATATGATTGCTGGTTTCCCTACAGAAACCGAACAAGACCATAAAGACACCTTGAGTTTAATGGAATATGTGAAATATAATTTTGGGTATATGTATTCGTATTCCGAACGTCCGGGAACTTTGGCTGGAAGAAAAATGGAAGATGATGTTACCGATGAAACAAAAGCAAGAAGACTGCAAGAAATTGTCGATTTACAACAAAAACATGCTTGGTTCCGCAGTGAAGAATTCATTGGACAAACCGTAGAAGTTTTAGTAGAAAAAGTTTCGAAAAAATCGACTGAGGAGTTTTCCGGCAGAAATTCACAAAGTACTACCGTAGTTTTCCCAAAGGAGAATTATAAAATTGGGGATTTTGTTTTGGTTAAAGTTGAAAGTTGTACAAGCGGCACTTTGAAAGGGAAAGCGGTTGGTTTGAGTGAAATGAATTAATAAAATTAGTGGCTAATTTTTAATTCATTAGAAATAAAAGAGTTTAAGTAATTATAAATGAGATTGCTTCGTGCCTCGCAATAACAATATGGAATCAGTTCAAAATATTAAACAACGATTTGAGATTATCGGGAATGACCCGAAGCTTAATCGTGCGATAGAAAAAGCCATTCAAGTTGCTCCTACTGACATTACCGTTTTGGTAGCCGGAGAAAGCGGAGTTGGAAAAGAAAATATTCCCAGAATTATTCATTCGCTTTCGCACAGAAAGCACGGAAAATACATAGCTGTAAACTGTGGCGCCATTCCAGAAGGAACCATTGACAGTGAGCTTTTTGGGCATGAAAAAGGTGCTTTTACCGGAGCAACAGGAACTCGCGAAGGTTATTTTGAAGTGGCTGATGGAGGAACTATTTTTCTGGATGAAGTGGGCGAATTACCCTTGACCACCCAAGTGCGTTTGTTGCGTGTTCTTGAAAATGGTGAATTTATAAAAGTAGGTTCTTCACAAGTACAAAAAACAAATGTCAGAATTGTGGCGGCCACAAATGTCAATTTATTTGATGCTATCGAAAAAGGGAAATTCCGTGAAGACCTCTATTATCGTTTAAGTACGGTGGATATTACTTTGCCCCCTTTGCGCGATCGAAAAGAGGATATTCACTTATTATTTAGGAAATTCGTCGCTGATTTTGCCCATAAATATAAAATGCCGCCTTTGAAACTGGATGAAAGTGCTGTGCAATTATTGCAAAAATTTCGTTGGAGCGGAAACATCCGTCAATTGCGAAATGTAGCGGAACAAATATCCGTTTTAGAAACCAACAGAGAGATATCTGCAGTGACATTACAATCCTATTTACCCGTACAAGGAAACAATTTACCTTCCGTTATTAAAGACCAAAAAAACGAAAGTGATTTTAGTACCGAAAGAGAAATTTTGTACAAAGTACTTTTTGATATGAAAAGCGATCTAAATGATTTAAAAAAACTGACCTTAGAACTCATCCAGAATGGCGTTTCTAAAGTCCAGGAAACAAATCAAAACTTGATCAAGAAAATATATGGATCTAAGGAAAATGATAGTGAAATTGATTTTGAAGAAGAACCAAGAGCAACTTTAATAGCTGTAAAAAACAATGACAACGATTATCAGGAAAGGGATGATACTTATCTTTTTGCCGAAACTGTCGAAGAAGAGGAAACCTTGCGTCTGGAACAAAAGGAAATAGAAATGATTAAGAAATCATTAGAAAAAAATAAAGGAAAACGAAAAGCCGCTGCAGATGAATTGGGAATTTCCGAAAGAACTTTATACCGGAAAATCAAACAATTTGATTTATAATGTAGTCCGAAAAATACAACTTGTTTAATTGAAAATGAATATATTTGACCCGAACATTGGTGAGCCGGCGAAGCAATTTTTAAAAAATAAAATGAAATATCTAAAACGTATACTTCTCTCCGTACTTATAATAAGCATCAACAGCTGCTCGGTTTACAACTTTACAGGGACGGGGAAAATTGATGCTGAAACATTTCAAGTGGGCTTTTTTCAGAATAATGCTGAATTAATTGAACCCGGAATTGACCGGACATTTACACTAGAACTTCAAGATTTGATTCAGAATCAAACCAATTTAAACTTGGTACAAAATGGTGCAGATTTAACCTATGAAGGAGAAATTGTTGATTACAGAATTAGCCCTATGACAGCAACGGCAGACCAGCAAGCTTCTCAAAACCGTTTGACAATTCGTGTGAATGTTCGTTTTACCAATAAGAAAAAAGAAACAGATGATTTTGAAAAACCATTTACTTTTTTCTTTGATTATCCTGCACAACAACAATTGACAGGCGCAACCTTGAATGCTGCTTTAAAAGATATTTTTGAAAGAATAACACAAGATATATTTAATGAATCTCTGGCTAAATGGTAAATAAAGAAATATCCAGTTGGCAGTTTTTAGTATTCAGTGCAATATACTAAAACTTGAAGCCTGATTGTTGAACATTGATTACTGAACATCGAACACTTGAAAAATGAATGTAACTGATTATACTTATTTGATTAACAAACCTGATGTTGTACATCAAAAGCAAACAGAAGCTTTGGAAAAAGTATTAAACGAATTTCCTTATTTTCAGAGCGCCAGAGCACTTCACCTAAAAGGCCTGTACAATGAGAACAGTTATAAATACAATGGTGCTTTAAAAATAACGGCTGCTTATACAACGGACAGATCCATTTTATTTGACTTTATTACCTCCGATGTTTTTACTTCAATTCACAAAAGTCTCTTTACTAAAAAAGCACTTGAAATCCTTGACATTCCGGTAGTTGAAAGTGAAATTATTTCGTTTCAAGAAAAAAAAGAACCCAAATTAAATCCTTTAGAACAATCCATTCTTACCTCAATAAAGGAAGCTTCTCCAACCGCCCCAATCCAAACGAATTCTATACCAATAGCAGAAAAAATGGATCTTGGAAAACCGTTGGATTTTTCGGCAAAAGAACAACATTCCTTCCAAGAATGGCTACAGCTCTCTCGTACAGAACCTATAGAAAGAGAGAATGAGGATTCTAAAAAACCGGCTGCTCCAATGGACGAGGAGAAAAGAAAAAAATTAGACTTAATCAATAAATTTATAGAAACAAGTCCAAAGATTTCTCCTGTAAAACACGGCGCTGCTTCCTCAGTATCCTTAGACCTAAATGCACCAGATAACTCGTACTTGATGACCGAGACTTTAGCCCGAGTTTACTTGGAACAAAAAAAATATCAAAAAGCGATACAAGCTTATGAAATATTAATTTTGAAATATCCAGAAAAAAGTAGTTTCTTTGCAGACCGCATAACGGATATTAAGATTTTACAACATAATAATAATTAAACAATGAGCACATTTTCAATTTTTTTAGTTTTAATAACTATAGTTTGTTTTCTATTAATCGTAGTAATCATGGTTCAAAACCCTAAAGGTGGTGGATTATCCTCTACAATAGGTGGTTCTCAAATGTTAGGCGGGGTACAAAAAACAACTGACTTTTTAGACAAAAGCACTTGGACATTAGCAACTATATTAATCGCACTTATATTACTTTCAAGCTTGAGCTTTACAGGAACATTAAGTGATACTGATTCTAAAATCATTGACAATATGGGAACCGCTGCACCAAACACAACTACTCCTGTAGCAGTACCTGCTCAAAACACACCAGCAGCTACAAATCCAGTAAAATAAATCACTTCTACATATTCTAAATGCCAGCCTGTCAAAGCTGGCATTTTTTATAAGAAAATGTGTCAGTTTGATTAAGATGGCACAATTTCTGAAATCTTCATCTTTATTAATTAATATTGAATACTAAAAAATATAAAATCATGGATTTAAACATTAAACCTCTTTCAGACAGAGTCCTTATCGAGCCCGTTGCTGCTGAAACAAAAACGGCGTCAGGAATCTTCATCCCTGATACTGCCAAAGAAAAACCACAAAAAGGAACTGTTGTTGCTGTAGGAAACGGAACAAAAGACCACACTATGACAGTGAAAATTGGTGATTCTGTTTTGTACGGAAAATATGCTGGTACTGAATTGAAACTAGAAGGAAAAGATTATTTGATCATGCGTGAAGACGATATTCTTGCAGTTATCTAAATTAAAGTACGGACAAGTCGTGACTTGTCCCTTCAAATAAACATTAAACAAAATTTAAAATGGCAAAAGATATAAAATTTGATATAGAAGCACGTGACGGATTAAAACGTGGTGTTGATGCATTGGCAAATGCAGTAAAAGTAACTCTAGGGCCAAAAGGTCGTAATGTTATTATTGGAAAAGCTTTTGGCGGACCAACCGTTACTAAAGATGGTGTAACTGTAGCAAAAGAGATTGAATTGAAAGACCCACTAGAAAATATGGGCGCACAAATGGTAAAAGAAGTAGCCTCTAAAACGAATGATTTAGCCGGAGACGGAACTACAACTGCAACCGTTTTGGCACAAGCGATCGTAAAAGAAGGATTGAAAAATGTTGCTGCCGGAGCCAATCCTATGGATTTGAAACGCGGGATAGACAAAGCAGTTGATGCTATTGTTGCTGATTTGGCTAAACAAGCCAAAGTAGTAGGTACGGATTCTGAAAAAATCAAACAAATCGCTTCAATTTCTGCTAACAATGACGAAGTAATTGGGGAGTTAATCGCTGCTGCTTTCGCAAAAGTGGGAAAAGAAGGGGTTATTACTGTTGAAGAAGCTAAAGGAACAGATACGTATGTTGATGTTGTTGAGGGCATGCAGTTTGACAGAGGATATCTTTCTCCTTATTTTGTTACCAATTCAGAAAAAATGGAGGTAGAACTAGAAAATCCATACATCCTTTTATATGACAAAAAAGTTTCTTCTTTAAAAGAATTATTACCGGTTCTTGAGCCTGTAGCACAATCTGGGAAACCATTATTGATTATTGCTGAAGACGTAGATGGGGAAGCATTGTCTACACTAGTGGTAAATAAATTACGTGGAGCCTTGAAAATCGCCGCTGTAAAAGCGCCTGGTTTTGGAGACCGAAGAAAAGCTATGTTAGAAGACATCGCTATTTTAACTGGTGGAACTGTAATTTCAGAAGAAAGAGGATACACTTTAGAAAACACAACTATCGAAATGTTAGGTACTGCTAAGAAAGTGACTATCGATAAAGATAATACTACAATTGTAAGTGGTGCAGGTGATGCGGATATGATCAAAAATCGTGTCAACCAAATCAAAGGTCAAATGGAAGCTACCACTTCTGATTATGACAAAGAAAAGTTGCAAGAACGTTTGGCTAAATTAGCTGGTGGAGTTGCTGTACTTTATGTAGGTGCTGCATCTGAAGTAGAAATGAAAGAGAAAAAAGACAGAGTAGATGACGCACTTCACGCTACTCGTGCTGCAGTTGAAGAAGGAATTGTTGCTGGTGGTGGAGTTGCTTTACTGAGAGCTAAAAATGCACTTAGTGCTATTAAAGCAGATAATGCTGACGAAGCAACCGGAATTCAAATTGTATCTCGTGCAGTGGAGTCTCCATTGAGAACTATTGTTGAAAACGCAGGTCTTGAAGGGTCTGTAGTTGTTGCAAAAGTCGCTGAAGGTAGTGGTGATTTTGGTTATAACGCAAAAACAGACGAATATGTCGACATGCTTAAAGCAGGAATTATTGATCCTAAAAAAGTAACTCGTGTAGCTTTAGAGAATGCAGCTTCAGTTGCCGGAATGATATTGACTACTGAATGTGCTTTAATTGATATTAAAGAAGATAATGGTGGTGGAAACCCAATGGGTGGCGGCATGCCAGGGATGATGTAATCTCAATTCTTTTCAAATAAAAAACCGTCCCGATAAAAAATTGGGACGGTTTTTTTATGAGTTATAATTTGTTTATTCTTGAACTTTAGCTTTTTTGCTAAACTTATAAATTACCGGTAAAACAGTAATCCCTACTAAAATCAATACAATTAATTCGATATGCTCCTTTAGATCAATCTGATAATTCTCAAGTAAAAAACCATATAAATAATGTCCGGCAAAAATTAGGGTGAACGACCAAATAAAAGAACTTAAAATATTATAAAACATAAACTTCTTCTTATCCATTGAAACGATTCCGGCAACTATTGGTGCAAAAGTCCTCAATATTGGAAGAAATCGAGCAAAAATAATTGCCTTACCTCCGTATTTTTCAAAAAAATCTTTTGATTGAACCAAGTACTTTTTCTTAAACCAAAAACTATCTTCCTTGTTGTATAGATAATACCCGCTTTTAGAACCAAACCAGTAGCCTACTACGTTTCCTAAAATTCCTGACAATGCGACAAGTGTGGATAAGAGAACCACATTTAGAAAATCGTTATTGATAACTAAAATATTCTCTATCAATTCGCGACTGTAAATTCCTGCCAAAAACAATAAACTATCTCCTGGCAGAAAAAAACCTGCAAAAAGACCCGTCTCCGCAAAAACAATAAATAAAACTATATAAATACCCAATTTAATTCCATTAACATCAAAATGAATATAAAAAAGTGGGTCAATTAAATTCTTCCAATCAAAATCGTTCATTCTAAGGTGTTTTATGCTAAAATTATTCGTGCGTGAAAGTACGGATAATATATCTCAACCACAATTTATGATACTATTTTAAAGTTTTATTAACTATTTAAAGTAGCAGAATTATCTTTACATTATTTACAGCCAAAAGTTGTTTATAAAAATCCTGATTTTAGTTATGTGTATAACCGTTTTTCATAGTTAACAACTACAATTTTTACTCAAAAAAAATTAAAGTATGGCATTAAAAAAACCAAAGTTTTCACTTTGGCGTTTCTTTAAAATTATTTTCGTTTATATTGACAACAAGCATGAAGACTGTCATAATCTTCCTTTAAAGCCCTGGCTCCCTCTGTGTCGTGACCTACTTTCGCAATCGCTTTTTGAATTGTTGGAACATTCGTTTTTTGTTCGTTTATAATCAGATATAAAGTACCACAATCCATATGCCATTCGGCAGATTTCACACCAGAAACACTAAATGCCACTTTTTCAATTCTCTTTTTGCACATGTCACAATTCCCGCTCACATGAAATTCAACCTTAGCATTTTTGCTTTTCCCTTCTTGAGCCTGAACCGTAAACCCAACAAAAATCAGTAACATTACTAGTGTTATATTTTTCATCATTTAATTTTTTTTAACCTATTTAATTTTAAAACGTAAACCCGCATAATACATTTGTCCAAAAACTGGACCATAAACTATTGATGCGTCAAAAGTAGGTCCAAATGGATTTTCATTACCCAAGATAACATTGTCCTGCTTGTAATTACCAATGTTTTCTCCGCCAATATAGATTTCGAAAGTTGGAGAAAAAGATCGTGTAACCTGTATATTCATCACAGAAAATGAAGGTGAAAATTCAGGCAGCCTGTCAACTTCAGGATTGATTGACGTATTGGGTAATTGTTGTTTTCCGAGCCAGTTAAGCGTATAATCAAACTTCCATTGTTTTCCTTCTTCTAATATTTGCGTTTCAAATCCTAAATTTCCAAAGAAACGATGTTTTGCCTGTAGTGGTCTTTGATAGGTTCCTGATAAATAATCCGTTTGAACATCATAGTATTTGTAGGCTGTTCTCAAATTAAAACGCTTTATTGGTTCATAATTAAATTCTACTTGCAAACTATTCGCATACGATTTTCCGTTCAAGTTATAAAACAAAACCTGTTGCGGACTTTGCATTATATCAACAATTGCTTGGTTCTGAAAATCAGTTCTGTAGAAATCAAAACCAACATCAGCACTTTTGCCAAAAAACAAAAAACCCTGCATAAAACTCAATCCATAATTCCATGCAATTTCAGGATTTAAACCGTATATTTTTCCTTTGGTATCTAAAAATTCAAAAGTTCTTGAACTAGCTAAAAGCTGTTGGTTTTCAGCAAAAACATTAGCACTTCGTTTCCCTCTACCTGCTGAAAATCGCAAAACACCTTTCTCCCAAGGATTGTATCGCACATGTAATCTTGGCGTAGCAAAAGTCCCTAAACGATTGTGATTATCTATTCTGCCGCCTAGAACTACGCTAAAATTCTCCGTATTATCATACGTATATTCAAAAAAAGCACCTACTGAGTTATCAATTCTGCTGTAATCATTCACATTGACAAACTCACCGTATTTATCATAGGTAAAGTTTAGACCTGTAGAAAATTTATGCATTGTATTATTAATAATCGAATTGAAAATCAGGTTCGAATAATAACTTTTTTGTTCAATATTATATTGATTTAGTCCAAAATAAGAGTTTTGATCGTGACTGTTAAAGGCATTCTGAAAACCAATACTTTGATATGGCATGTCAGGAAAAACATAGCCTAATTTAGCGGAAACATCAAAACGTTCCGTATTGATTTCGGAACCCCAATAATTTGTCGTTCCCCTGTCTCTATCCGGATCAAAATTTAATTCTCCTGTTTGTTTTTGATCATTCATATATCGGAAATTGATGAAACTCACCCACCCTTTTTTGGCATTGGTATATTGCCAACGATTTAAAACATTGATTTGTTTTGCTAATGGATTATCAAGAAAGCCATCGTCATTCATATCGTTTTTTGCAACTCTGGTATTTCCGTGTACAAATAAACTACTGCTCCATTTATCAGAAATTTTAGTATTGAAATGTGTATTTAATTCAAATCGAGAATCTGTCGAACCATAGACATTTAGAAAAAATGGAATATCGCTGATTGGTTTTATTAATTCGGTATTAATTTGTCCCGAAATACTTTCGAAGCCATTGACAACACTTCCTGCACCTTTGGTAATTTGGATACTTTCTACCCAAGTTCCTGGTGTAAATGACAACCCGTAGGCTTGAGAAGCACCACGTACCGAAGGAATATTTTCCTCGGTAATCATCAAGTAAGGACTCGTCAATCCTAGCATTTTTATTTGTTTCGTTCCCGTCAAAGCATCCGAAAAATTAACATCAATTGAAGGATTTGTTTCGAAACTTTCTGCCAGATTGCAACAAGCGGCTTTCAGTAATTCTTTGCTTGTCAGTGTTGTAGTATTAGTTGTTAGTTTGTACGATTTTTTTAAACTTTTGCTGCTGCCTTGTATTTTTATCTCTTGCAAAGTATCTTGCGAATAAGAATTAAAAGCACATAAAAGAAACAATAAAAATATTGAAATTTGTTTTTGCATGATTGATTTTTAATGTTAGAATAATGTAAAACCACTAAAGTGTGATTCAAGTTCTACTAAAACATTAAAAGCTACGCGTAGAAAATATATTGGTGGTATAATTTAAAAAAAAGTGGCGCATTTGTATCGAAACAATACGACGTAAATTTGCTGTTTTGAAAATTTGAAATAAATGAAAAGACATAAGGATTCCATTCTTTTATCGAAAATGTAAAATCTGTATCGGCAGAAACTGTTTTTTGGACTAATTTATCAGTCTTCTTTTGAAAATTAACCTCTTTGTCTTCGCAACAATTTGATTTTTTTTCAACAACATTACAACATTTTTTTTCTAATTTTTGATCTTCAACAGGAGTTTTAAGAGTAATAGACGAAATTTCATTTCCGCAATAACGCAGATTAAATGCTACTCCTACATTGGAAACCAATAGAAAAAAAGCAAGAAGAACACTAACAAGTCCTTTGAATTTCATCATGCAAAAGTAGTGATTTAATCAAACTCCAAAAGCTAAATTCAAGTTAAAATCTACAATTCAAGTTCGTGTCCCATCAAAGGAACTTTACAGTCAAAACCATATTTTTCCTGGACTTTGATACAGAGTTCATCCAGTGGCTGATTTTCTCCATGCGCTGACAACCCTTTTATTTCCTGAATTTTTGCTTTTACCGGATAATATTACCCGCGAATATTAATTCCTTTTGCCCCTTGTATCAATTTTCTTTCTCGTGTTCCTTCGGCGTGATACCCCACTGTAATTATTACAAATCCCCTCCATGGCTTCCTCATAATCCGGAACTAATGAAAACATTTTACTCATTTCAGCACATTCTCCTAGCGGTAACTTGTGCCATTTTTTATTAGTAGAAAAAATATTCAGTGCATTGATTCCCATTGAAGTATCAATAATATATGGGATCTTGGAGATTCTGTCTTCTTCCTGAATTTTAACGCTATCCAAAAGGATTTAAAACGAGACCGAATATACCTCGGAACTTTCACATCCGTAGCAACCTCTCGACCCGTATGATACTTACATTCGACCATAGCGATCGTTTCGTTTTTTTGACCAGCACATCTATTTCATGCGAGACACATTTACCTTGTAAGGTCAAATTATTTATTGATTTATAATGCTACGCGAAAAAATTCGTCCTATATATTTTTCAAAAAAAAACTGCAGTACTTAAGAGTCCAATTGTTTCTCTTAAATTATAACGTGTGACATGAAAATCAGCTTTTTCTTCAATAATGAAAAAGCCATTTTGTAGATTTATTTTGTAGAAATACCCTCATACATCTGCTTTTTTATAGCCTGTAAAATTGCGTCAACCGCCATAATGCTAGCACCAGATTTGATCAGTGATTTTTTAAGTTTATCCGAATTAAATTAGGCTATATAGTCAGAATGTTTCACTATTTTAATAGCAATAGAAATTTGATTTACAGATACTTAAATCGACATTGAAGACAAACAAAAAAGACTACTTATTTTGTTTCTGATAATAAAATCCAGGAACAAACAATAATAAAAAAATAGGCTGAATTAGAAACCGACGGATATAAAACAATATCCAATTGTGGTTTCCCCAAATAAAATAGATGATGTAGAAAAAAGCAACCATTAAAATCATAAAAAGAAAATAATACAGCACAAAGGCGAATTTCACCATCATTATTTCTTTAAAAAGCACATAAATAATCCCCAATGAAATAGCGGTATTTAATGTATAACGAAACAATAGCCCATAAAATAATTGGACTGCATTGAAACTTGGCAACGGTAACTTCGCAAAATCTTTCTTGAAGAAATCCAGAAAAGGATCATAAAACAACTGATTTTCAAAAGCACGAACAAGCACCAGCAATACAACAAAAAAAAGGAATTGCAGTACACGAACTTTGTTATTAAGAATCTTTTGAAGCATATCTTGAAAATTTACGAACCCAAATTAACCACAATACAAAAACTAAACTATAAATGTACAAAGGAAAAAGAACTCCGTGCAAGAAGGGTTCCTGTTTTGGAAAATAAAAAATAAGTGCGCTTAAAACAGCTATTCTCAAAACATTCAATACATAAATAAACAGACTTCCTCCAAAGATAAAAAGCAGCGTCGTTAGTAGTTTTCCAGAAAAAGCCACGACAAATGAAATAAACAAAATAATTACGCTAATTGCATTACATCCTTCTACAATTCGGGCTACATATTTCTGGTTATAAAACAACTTCATATAAGGAGATGCAGTGCTCTCTTCAATTGAAGATTCATCATTAAATAACTGCAGCACTTGCTCTGTATTTTCACTTACCATTCTGGTAACAGAATCTATTTGATTTTCTTCAAAACCATTAAGAAAACGCTGATACAAAAAAGTCAGCACTATATAAGTTAAAAAAAAAGTACCTAGAAAAATCAAAAAAGGCTTGTAGAGAATAAAATATTTTTTCAAAATCTATTTTTTTAACAAATTTATGTAATTTTTAAAACTGGCTTTAAATACTTTTGTACAAATAAAAATAAAAAAACATGACATTTCAAGAACTACAACCAAAAGTAACCGAAATCACATTAAATACAACGTTGTCAAGAGACGAAAAACTATTGTCTATTTGTGAGCTGCTTAGTAACTCTGTTGCCTATTATAATTGGGTAGGATTTTATTTTGCAAATCACGAGTCTAAAACATTACACTTAGGACCCTATGTGGGAGCAGCAACAGACCATACGGTAATCCCTTTTGGAAAAGGAATTTGCGGACAAGTGGCTGTTTCAAACGAAAACTTTGTAGTTCCTGACGTTGCAGCGCAAGATAATTATATTGCTTGTAGTTTTACCGTGAAATCAGAAATCGTTGTACCCCTTTTTGTAAACGGAGAAAACATAGGGCAAATTGATATTGACAGCCATGTCATAGATCCATTTACAAAAGAAGACGAAAAGTTCTTAGCCTTTGTGAATGAGGAAATTGCAAAATTGTATTAAGATTTAAAATAATTCATAATTCATAATTCATAATTCATAATTATTTTTTACTTTTGCACCCGTCTTACAATAGCTGTAAGGCATACATAAAAATCATTAAACAAATATTGGAATGTATTTAACTAAAGAGATTAAAGAAGAAATCTTCGCTAAACACGGAGAAAAAACAAACACTGGAAAATCAGAAGCTCAAATTGCTTTGTTCACTTTCAGAATTAGCCACTTAACGGAGCACTTGAAAAAAAATCGTCACGATTATAATACAGAGCGTTCATTAGTCTTGCTAGTAGGTAAAAGACGATCTTTGTTGGATTATTTGAAGAAAACAGAAATCAACAGATACCGTGAAATTATCAAAGTATTGAATATCAGAAAATAATCAATATGTAAAGAGGCGCGAGAGTGCCTCTTTTTGTTTTTATATTTCCGCGTCCAAAGTTCATTTTATAATCCTGACACAAAAGGGATTAGAATTAAGACCGCATTATAAGGTAAATACCAATTTGTATTTACAAATAAAAAAGTTTCGTTTTTCATTGGGTTTTAAGCATTAACTACGCAAAATAACTACAACACAACTAAAATCCATTGTTTAATCAAGAAAATACAATTATGATTCCAAAAGTTTCAAGAGAAATTATCGATTTAGGAGATGGGAGAAGCATCTCAATCGAGACCGGAAAATTAGCCAAACAAGCTGACGGTGCCGTAGAAGTACGAATGGGAAATGCAGTGTTGCTGGCAACAGTTGTATCTGCCAGAAAAGCAAGCCCAGGAATTGACTTCTTGCCCTTAACATTAGATTATCGTGAAAAATTTGCTGCCGCCGGGCGTTTTCCAGGTGGTTTCTTTAAAAGAGAAGCAAGACCAAGTGATAATGAAATATTAACCATGCGTTTAGTGGATCGTGTATTGCGTCCTCTTTTCCCAAAAGATTATCATGCAGAAACGCAAGTGATGATTCAATTGATGTCGCATGATGAAAACGTAATGCCAGATGCATTAGCCGGTTTAGCCGCTTCGGCAGCTTTATCTTTATCTGATATTCCTTTTTCAACTTTAATTTCTGAAGTTCGTGTAGCCAGAGTTGACGGTCATTTCATCATCAACCCAAGTCGTACTCAATTAGAATTGTCTGATATTGACATGATGATTGGCGCTTCAAAAGAATCTATCGCAATGGTAGAAGGAGAAATGAAAGAAATTTCAGAAGCCGAAATGGTTGAAGCGATTAAATTTGCGCACGAGGCAATCAAAATTCAAATTGCTGCTCAAGAACGATTAGTTGCTGCTTTTGGTAAAAAAGAAGTACGAACTTACGATCAAGAAAGAGAAGATGTGGCTATTTATGAAAAAGTAAATGCTGCAGCTTATGACAAATGTTATGCAATTGCAAAACAAGGAACAGCAAAACACGAAAGAACAGCTCAATTTGCGGAAGCAAAAGAAGCTGTAAAAGCATTGTTTACTGAGGAAGAATTAGCTGAAAACGGTGATTTAGTTTCAAAATATTTTGCTAAATCCAGTAAAGAAGCCGTTCGTAATGTAACCCTTGATTTAGGCACACGTCTGGACGGTAGAAAAACAAATCAAATTCGTCCAATTTGGGCTGAAGTTGATTATTTACCTTCAGTTCACGGATCTGCTTTATTTACAAGAGGAGAAACTCAAGCATTGGCAACAGCTACTTTAGGAACTTCCAGAGAAGCAAACCAAATTGACTCTCCATCACAACAAGGCGAAGAAAAATTCTACTTGCATTATAACTTCCCTCCTTTTTCTACTGGTGAAGCAAAACCATTAAGAGGAACTTCAAGAAGAGAAGTGGGTCACGGAAACTTAGCACAACGTGCTTTGAAAAACATGATTCCTGCTGATTGTCCTTATACCATTCGTATTGTATCTGAAGTATTAGAATCAAATGGTTCATCTTCAATGGCAACCGTTTGTGCCGGAACATTAGCTCTTATGGATGCCGGGATTCAAATGACCAAACCCGTTTCCGGGATTGCAATGGGATTAATTTCTGATGAAAAAACAGGCCGATTCGCTGTATTGTCTGATATTCTTGGTGATGAAGATCACTTAGGAGACATGGATTTTAAAGTAACCGGAACCGCAGATGGAATTACCGCTTGTCAAATGGACATAAAAATTGAAGGATTGGCGTACAACATCATGGAAGAAGCTTTAGCTCAAGCTCGTGAAGGTCGTTTGCATATTCTTGGAAAAATTATAGAAGTTTTAGCTGCTCCAAAAGCAGATGTAAAAGCGTATGCTCCAAAAATCATCACAAGAACAATTCCTGGCAACTTTATTGGTGCATTGATTGGACCTGGTGGAAAAGTGATTCAAGAATTACAAAAATCTACAGGAACTACTATCGTTATCAATGAAGTAAATGAGCAAGGAGTTATTGAAATTCTAGGAACAGATCCTGCCGGAATTGAAGCGGTATTGGCTAAAATTGAGTCCATCACTTTCAAACCACAAATGAACGAAGCTTACGAAGTGAAAGTAATCAAAATGCTAGATTTTGGTGCCGTTGTAGAATACACAGCTGTTCCAGGAAACGAAGTTTTATTACACGTATCCGAGTTAGCTTGGGAACGCACTGAAAACGTTTCGGATGTGGTCAATATGGGCGATGTCTTTATGGTGAAATACCTTGGACTGGATCCAAAAACCAGAAAAGAAAAAGTGTCCAGAAAAGCACTTTTACCAAGACCTCCTCGCGAGGAAAGAAAAGAGTAATCAGATCTTAGTTTACTAAAGGTTTATTTATAGGGAATCCCGTTTCATGAATTTGAAACGGGATTTTTGTTTAATTCATGAAAGTATTACATTTGAATACTAAATCACTAAAAATATGTTCTCTAAAGAATTCAAAAAAGCAATAGAAGAATTACCAAGTGCCGAAAAAGACAAGTTGATATTCCGACTTTTAAAAAAAGACTTAGATCTGACTAATCGCCTTCATTTTGAATTAGTCGCTACCGAAACCGTGGATGAAAAGAGAAATGATTTTGAAAAAGCAATGTTAAAAAAAATCAATCACCTAAGTAATAGTTTTTATTCAGTTGGGTATTTATTACAAGATATTCGCTATGTAAGCGGTGACATTAATGAACATGTAAAAATAACTAAAGACAAGTTTGGTGAAATAAGCCTAAATCTTAAAATGTTAATTCAACTCTTAACAAGTAACGGGGAAAGAATAGAAACTGTGCCTTATTCAAAAGCGTACACGTTGTGCATCTATGTAATTGCACGAGCTTTTAAAATTTTACTTTTAATAAAAGCTATTAACGAGGACTATTTTTTAGATTTCAAAGAAGACCTTTCCACATTAGGAAAACTAATTTATGACATCCCTTTTTTAATGCACACCGCTATTAATAATGAATTAGATGTTAATTGGCTAATTTCTGGAGAAATCCCTGAAGATATTGCGCGAATTCACAAAGAGATTAGAGCTAACGGATTTTTAAAATAAAAAATGTTACAGATTATTATCACCATTGTATTTAACCAATAAAAAACCCAGAGCAAGTCTGGGTTTATCTTATTTTTTTATAGTGCAGCACTAAAGCAAATGAATAGTAGGGCACTTAATAGGATGCAAAGATACAAAGAAAACTATAAATTATTATGATAGTTTTTCAATTTTATTTGGTGTAATTCTAAAAGCAAAGGGTCTATTATCGGATGATTTTTTTTTAATTTCAGGCCAGCGCTTAATTATTTGTTCAACCATTTGCCAGAAACTAAACCCAGTGGATGGTGGCTTAAAAAAGAAAACACCTAACCCGTGTTTTTTGTATAGCTCATTTTGATGTCTGGTAGTATGAATTCTTAAATCTTGTGTTATGACAATTCCTCTTTCTTCTCCTACTAACGGAATCCAATCTTCATCTTTGACTCCTTTTCCAAATACTTGTTTAATAGACAGAACTTGAATTTGTAATTTTTCATTTGAATTTAAATGTTTTTGAAAAATATTCAAGCCATCGGCAAGGTGATGTGAAAAATTTTCATCAATGTAAATGTTTGTCATTATGCTACGCTTTTACAATAATCAATAGCATCATTAACCTGTTTTAAAGATATTTCGTATGATTCTGCAATAAATTTTTTAGTCTCTTTTGATTTATATAGATTATAAATTGTTTGCGGATAAATATTGGTGTCTTTAATAACTGGTTGTCCAAACTGATGATGAGGATCTACAATTACACTATTAGATTTTCCTAATGGATAAAATTTATTCGCCAAATTGTTTTTATCAAAATCTAAATTTTGGGCAAATTGTTTTATAAATTTTAAATTTAATTGTTTTGTAGCATCTAAATTTATAATTTCATTTTCATTAATCTCAAATAAAATTCTTTTTCCTGCACAAGTCATTTTTTCTATTATTTCAGAACTTGCAAAAGGAAAAGCCGTAACAAATCGTTTAGAGAGCTGACTATGTGCATCTAAAATCATTTGAGTTGGTACACCAACTTCTTTTAGTTGAAAAAAAATATAAAATTCAACTAAAGTGTGAAAACTTACCGCTTTACTGTTATGAACTTTCCACGAATATTTTTCACCATATTGGCTTGCAAATCTTTTATCCCAATATTCGTTTAGTAGGCTATTAACTTTAGAATATTTTAAATTTAATATAGACGCAATGTCAGGAACTGTAAAAATCCCCAAACCTATTTCTATATGATTTTCAAATTCCATATTTTCTAATATTTTACACAAATCTAACGATTTATCTTTAAAGTCAAATTTTATTTAGCATTTGGCACCAAACTTATTTATGGCAAAACAATACCTTTCTTTTATAAATTCTAATCAACTATATTTGCTACATAACTAAAATCAGTATTGAAAAGATAAATAGATAATAACAACATATAAAATTAGCGTTTAGCGAAAGAACCTGTATTCTGAAAATTCGACACTTCATAATACCTACAGGGAAGTTCAAGCTAACGTTCACGCGTAGGCGTGGGCGTTGCTTTGCTTTGTAGGTACGGGCGTCGAATCCCGCAGAATACGAGCATTGCAATTAGCCTGCGCCTATTTTTTGTTACTCCAACAAAAACATGAAACTATACGCTACGGTCGAAGCAGTCTTAAAAAATGAACCCAATTATGTAACCGATGATGGTGATTTAAAAAAATGGGTCATCATTAGCAAAGCACAAAATTGCGATACAGAATTAATCTCCTTATTACTGGAAAATCTCGAAATTAAAACTCATTTTTTTATTCCTATAAAAGACATTTTGGTTTTTAACCAAGCCTTGTTTATCCAATTTATGGAGCAAAAAAACTACTTGAACGATAGTTTTACGGCTTATAAAAACAAAATAGGACTAACAATTGACGGCAAATTCTTAAAGCAACGAAATGAAGTAGCTCTAGTTTGGCCCTATAAAGATTGTATTCTTGAAGGCGGACAAAGCCGGGAAGAAGACAAACGGGAAGAAATTTTCTTTAATGAAGTGTTGGCACAAGATGAAATTAATCAATTACTAGACCCAAAAGTATTGACCAATGCAAAAGTTTTTACTACGGATGGAGAAAAAGTATTTGAAGGTTTTACTAGAAATGAGCAAGGAACAATAACTGATAATTTAGTTATAAAAGGCAATAATTTATTGGCTTTGCATTCTTTAAAAGAAGAATTTGCTGGAAAAGTAAAGCTTATTTATATTGACCCACCCTATAATACAGGTAGTGATGGATTTAAGTACAATGACAATTTTAATCATTCTACTTGGTTGACTTTCATGAGAAATAGATTAGTTGTTGCTAGGGATTTGTTGAAAGAAGAAGGTGTAATATTTGTTCAATGCGATGACAATGAACAAGGATATTTAAAAGTTTTGATGGATGATGTTTATAATTCATCAAACTTTATAGAAACCTTTATTTGGAAAAATACTGACAATGCACCAACATTATCGAAAAAATCAAGAAAAAATATTGAGTTTATACACTGCTATGAAAAAATCATTAATACTTCTAAAAGTTATAAAGGAAGAAATAGTGATAATGACGATGCGCCATTATTAAATAGTGGTAATCCAATAACAATATTGGAATTTCATAGCGGATTAATTCAATTCAAAATTACTGATGGAATTTATAAAAAAGGTAGTTATGATAAAATTGAATTAATTGATGATTTAGTTGTAGAAAATGGACTCAACAAAAATACAGTTAAATTAAAGGGAAGATTTAAATGGCAGCAATCTTTTTTGGATAATGAGATTACAAATGGTACCTATTTTTTAATTAAAACACTATTATTTTCAATTAGATATCAAAGAAAAATAGCTTCAAATATTGCACCTGATAAATTTTTAGACGAAAATTATTTGTCAAAAGCTATTGGGGTAGAAACGAATGAAGATTCAAAAAAACATATTGATTCTCTAAAGCTAAATTTTGATTCATATCCCAAACCTGAAACATTAATTGCCTTTTTAATAAAAGCTGTAACTGAAGAAAATGACATTGTACTTGATTATCATCTTGGTAGTGGAACAACCTGCGCAACAGCTCATAAGATGAAAAGACAATATATTGGTATTGAGCAATTAGATTATATAGAAACAGTTGCTGTTGAACGTCTTAAAAAAGTCATAACGAGCGAACAAGGCGGAATCTCAAAATCCGTCAATTGGCAAGGGGGTGGTTCTTTCACTTATTTAGAACTCAAAAAATACAATCAAACTTTTATAGATAAAATACTCGAAGCCAAAGACAGCAAAACTTTGTTAGTCATTTGGGAGGAAATGAAAAACAAATCTTTTTTGAATTATAATATCGCTATTCAAAAACAAGATAAACATATAGAAGACTTCAAACGATTAGAATTTTCGGCGCAACAAGAACTTTTGATTGCTTTGTTAGATAAAAATCAATTGTATGTGAATCTTTCTTCTTTAGAGGATAATGATTTTGAATGTACTGCTGAAGAATTAAAAGTAACACAGGATTTTTATCAACTCAAAAAATAGTCTCGTCAGAAACTCTGCCAGGGTTCAAAACCCTGACAGAGTTGAACGTAAAAACAAATATTTATGGCTTATTTATACGATACATTAATCAAAGAGTTTGGCAAAAGAGCCATTACTAAAATTGAAGTACCCAATTATATTTCCGATAATCTTAAACCAGGTTATGGAGAAAGACACTATCAAAAAGAAGCTTTTCAGCGTTTTATACTTTTCTATAACGAAGATTTTGAAGGCAAGCCAAGAAAACCATTTCATTTAATGTACAATATGGCGACAGGAAGTGGTAAAACACTTATAATGGCTGGATTAATGCTCTACTTGTACGAAAAAGGATATCGTAACTTTTTATTTTTTGTGCATTCAAATACCATTTTAGATAAAACCAGAGAAAATTTCTTGAATGCTTCAGCGAGTAAATATTTATTTAATCAAAATATTGTTGTCAATGGTCAAAAAGTATGTGTAAAAGAAGTGCGAAATTTTGATGAAGCCGATGATAGAAATATCAACATTCATTTTACTTCTGTTCAAAAATTGCATTCAGATTTAGTGCAAAGCGAGAAAGAAAACGCATTGAGTTTAGAAGATTTTAAAAACAGAAAGATAGTTTTATTAGGAGATGAAGCACATCATTATAATGCCAATACGCAAAACCAGAACCAATTGTTTCAAAGTTGGGAAAAGTTAATCGAAGACATTCATCAGGCTGACTTGAATAATATACTGTTAGAATTTACAGCTACATTGGACTATGAAAAATCAGATATTGTAAAAAAATACGAAGATAAAGTACTCTTTAAATATGATTTAAAACAGTTTCGATTAGACAAATTTTCAAAAGAAATCAATTTAATCCGGTCTAATTATGATGAAAGGGAACGTGTCATTCAAGCTATTATCCTCAATCAATACCGACAGGAATTGGCAACCAAACAAAACATTAATTTAAAACCTGTAATACTTTTCAAGGCAAAACAAACTATAAAGGAGTCTGAACAAAACAAGCAAAATTTTCATCAATTGATAGAAAGTTTAGACGGAAGTAGTATTGATTCCATTCGGAAAACCTCAACGGTAACAATTGTTCAAAAAGCTTTTTCTTTTTTTGACAGTATTCATTTGTCGTCAAATGAATTGGCTAAAAGATTAAAATCTAATTTTCGTCCAGAAAATTGTTTGAGTGCCAATGATGAAAAAGAAAACGAAGCCAATCAAATAAAACTAAATACACTAGAAGATGCAAACAATCCTATTCGAGCTATTTTTGCCGTTCAAAAACTCAATGAAGGTTGGGATGTTTTGAATTTGTTTGACATTGTACGATTATACGAAGGGCAAAATTCAGGAGGTTCTAATAAAACGTTTGGAAAAACTACCGTCGCCGAAGCTCAACTAATTGGTAGAGGCGCGCGTTATTTTCCATTTATTTTAGATATAGATCAGGATAAATACAGAAGAAAATATGATGATGCGATAGATAATGATTTCAAGGTTCTGGAAGAATTGTATTATCATACCAAAGACGAAAACAAGTATATTTCAGAGCTCAAAAAAGCGTTAGAACATTTTGGAAGTACAGAGAAAGAAGAAGATTTTGTTCAATTTTCTCTTGAACTTAAGGAAGATTTCAAAACAACTAATTTTTACAAAACAGGAACAGTCATTTTTAATAGGCGAAAAGAGAAGAGTTATGCTTATGTGAAGTCATTTGCCGATTTAGGTGTTGTCAAAAAAAATTATGAGTACATTTTGTCTTCGGGAAGTGGAAGAATGTCAGGAATGTTTAGTTCTGATTTTGAAATTTTTGACGATAAGAATACTGCAAAAGATGTCAAGCTGAATGAGGTAATAAACCAACATATTATTAGATATGCATTAGCACAAAATCCATTTTTCCATTTCGATAAATTATCAAAATACTTCCCAAATATTCCGTCAACAAGTTTTTTTATCAACGACAACGACTATTTAGGCAATCTTGAAATTGCTTTTATAGGAACTAAAAAGAGACTAGAAAATATTTCAAATGAGGACTATTTACTAGCAATTAAAGGATTATTATCGGCAATTGAAATCGAGATAAAGGCAAATTTAACGCAATATGAGGGATCCGATTATATTCAGAAGAAAGTACACGAAGTTTTTAGAGATAAGCCATTAAAAATTTATAAAAATGATGAGCGAGCAGATGGACAAGAAAGTCTAGTGGCCAACGAACCGTGGTATGTTTACAATGCAAATTATGGAACAAGTGAAGAAAAAGATTTTGTGACAATGTTTGCTAAGAGATTTGAAATTTTAAACAAGAAATTTGATAATATATTTTTAATCAGAAATGAAAGAGAAATAAAAATCATTGATAAATTAGGTCGTGCTTTCGAACCTGACTTTCTTTTATTTTGCAAGCAAAAAGAAGGCGAAGAATTGACATTTCAAGTGTTTATTGAACCCAAAGGAGGGCATTTAATTTCTCACGATAAATGGAAAGAAGATTTTCTTAAAGAAATAGAAGGAGAAAAAAGAACCATAAAAATTAATACCGATAGATATAGAATTACTGGAGTTCCTTTTTATAATAATAAAGTGGAGAATGATTTTAAAAAATCATTAGAAAGCGTTCTAGAGGTTTGAAACGATAGTCTTCAATTCTAGCGTCAGTTGCATTAGGGATAGCAGTGGAAATCCTTTTTATTTTTTCTTTAAAAATAAAAAGATTGCAACGTATAGCCCGACCGCAGGGAATGCCCTTAAAAATCTTTCCTAAATAAAATTAAAAACAATTGTAACTTTTAGGCAACTTCATACGTATAATCATTTGTACACTTAAAATTTAGGAGACAAAAAAACATGAGACAACTAAAAATCACCAAGCAGGTAACCAATCGTGAAACCGCTTCATTAGACAAGTATTTACAAGAAATTGGTAAAGTTGACCTTATTACCGCAGACGAAGAGGTAGAATTAGCACAAAAAATTAAAGCCGGCGACCAGAAAGCATTAGAAAAATTGACGAAAGCCAATTTACGTTTCGTAGTATCTGTAGCCAAACAATACCAAAATCAAGGATTAACCCTTCCCGATTTGATCAACGAAGGAAACCTTGGACTTATAAAAGCAGCACAACGTTTTGATGAAACACGTGGTTTTAAATTCATCTCGTATGCCGTTTGGTGGATTCGTCAATCTATCTTACAAGCATTGGCAGAACAATCTCGTATCGTTCGTTTGCCTTTGAACAAAATTGGTTCTATCAATAAAATCAACAAAATGTACGCTTTATTAGAGCAATCTAACGAGCGCCCACCTTCTGCTGAGGAAATTGCAAAAGAACTTGATATGACCGTAAATGACGTAAAAGAGAGTATGAAAAACTCTGGCCGTCACTTATCCATGGATGCGCCTCTTGTAGAAGGAGAAGATTCTAACCTTTATGACGTTTTACGTTCCGGCGAATCACCAAATCCAGACAGAGAATTAATCCATGAATCATTGCGTACCGAAATCGAGCGTTCCCTAGAAACATTGACGCCAAGAGAGGCTGATGTAGTTCGTTTGTACTTTGGTCTTGGTGATCAACACCCAATGACCTTAGAGGAAATTGGCGAAACTTTCGACCTGACTCGAGAACGTGTTCGTCAAATCAAGGAAAAAGCAATCCGAAGATTAAAACACACTTCAAGAAGCAAAATACTAAAAACCTATTTAGGATAAAACAGTCAATTTTTTAAAAATCAAAAGTCATAACGTTCTACAACATTATGACTTTTGATTTTAAACTTATGACTAATAGCTAACGACGGTCTGATTAACTGTTCGTTTTTTGATTGATGATTGAAACTCCGGCTGATTACCGGAGTTTTATTTTTTTAAGCAAAACTCCATTCAGTTCGCTTAGCTCGGCTCGGATATCAGGAGTTATATTTTTAAAATCTAAATTCTTCTCACCATTCATTTCTCACTACTATGGCGTAACCCTCCGTAAAAACTTCGGGTCGGGCTATCGGCTGTATCTCTCCGCTACGCTACGAGGATGCCGCCTCTATCCCTTACGCGCAATGTACGGACAACTCGCGAGTTGTCCCTTCTAAAAAAACTTTCACCAATTGCTGCAAAAAAACTACTTTTGCACAAACAACACAAACTGTAAAGATGCACTACAGTGCATCTCTATAAAACAACTACACAATGAAAAATACTCTTATTGCACCATCAGTACTTGCGGCCGATTTTGGAAACCTGCAACGCGATATCGAAATGATCAATGACAGTGAAGCCGATTGGTTTCATATTGACATCATGGATGGTGTTTTTGTACCTAACATTTCGTACGGAATGCCCGTTTTGGAAGCCATAAACCGCCATGCAAAAAAAACAATCGACGTTCACTTGATGATTGTAGATCCAGATCGCTACATCAAAACTTTTGCTGAATTGGGCGCCAATATTCTAAGCGTACACTACGAAGCTTGTACCCATCTTCACAGAACCCTGCAAGCCATCAAAGCCGAAGGAATGAAAGCTGGCGTTGCCATTAATCCACACACAAATATCGACTTGCTAGAAGATGTAATCAACGACATTGATTTGGTTTGCATCATGAGTGTAAATCCAGGTTTTGGCGGACAATCATTTATCGAAAATACGTACGTAAAAGTTAAAAAATTAAAAAATTTAATCCATAAAAAAGGGGCGACTACACTTATAGAAGTTGATGGTGGTGTTACCAACAAAAACGCAAAACAACTTGTAGAAGCCGGAGCTGATGTACTGGTAGCCGGAAGTTATGTTTTTAAAGCAGAAAATCCAACAGCTACAATTGCTGATCTGAAGAAATTGACAAACCTATAATACTAAAAGTCCCGATTCAATAGTTATTAGATCGGGACGGGTTTAAAATGAAAATAGCAATTACAAAAACCAACTAGAGGCTGTCACTGTCAATGCAACTTTTATAAAGGAACGCTCTGAAAAACTCATTGAGCGCTTTAAAGACAAAATAGAAAAAGCTTAAACAAACAATTACGGATTTAAAAGACCAATCATCTAAATTTTGTCCCTGTGGTTTAAGGTTGAAACTGCGACTAAAAACGCATTACTACTTACTTTTTCTTCAAACTACCATACCATTCCTGTAGCGAAGGATAAATGAATCCAGCTGTTTTTTGGATTGGATTATAAAAAAGAGAATTATCCAGCGTCTCTTTTTTGGCCAACAGATGGTTGTAGTTAATCTTCTCGAAAATCGCGAAAACAATACCCAGAATCAAAACAGTTTTCAGCACCCTGAAAAAACCACCTCCCAAAGCATTCAACCAGCCCAAAAAAGCAAAATCAGCTACTCCTGTCAGGAATTTACCTAAACCTGAAACCACAACAACTACAATAATGAACGTAAGAACAAAAGCTACTACTTGAATGGTATTAGGATTCCATTTGACAAATCCCACTAAAATATCCCGCATATAGGAGGAAAATTGTACTGCAATATAAATACCGGCCAGTAGTGAAATTAGTGATGCTAACTCCACAAAAAGACCGTTTTGAAGGCCTTTGTAAAAAGCAAAAGCAAGCAATACACCCAAAATGATATCAAAAAATCCCATACTTAATTAATTTGCAACGATCAAACAGCAAATATAAAAGAATTATTCTTTACCATAGTCAATTTTCAAGTTCTTATCTTTGCGCAAAATAATTTTATGACAAATGAATTAATAACTCATGACTCATAATTCATAATTCAACAAAAATGTCAAGAGACACACAACTTAAAGAACGCTGGGAACAGCTTGTAAATATACTTTCCAATCAATTTTCTCAAGGGGAAGATTTAGATTTAGACGCTATTATTTATCTAATTGGCGTACAAGAACTCGGGAAAGTACATAACGAATACAAGAAAGACGAAAAACTAAACCTAATGCATATCGCGATTTGCAGGTTATTAGAGCCTTATGGATTCTATGAATTTGAATTTTTTGACGAGGAAGGTTGGCCACATTACAAAGTAAAAGAGGAATTACCACCGCTAAAAGCTGGAGAACAATCCGTTTTAATGAAAGAAGCCATTGTGAATTATTTCCTGGAGAAGGAACTTATTGATTGATATTATTTATTGTACGGGCCAGTCGTGACTTGTCCCTATCAACAAAAATCACTAAATTTGCATAATTAATTATTGGAATGAAAATGATAGATAAGATAAAAGAATATATTGGCGAAGCAAATGCTTTTTCAACGCAAAACCCAGCAGAACTAGAAACGTTCCGAATCAAATTCTTAGGAAGCAAAGGACTTTTAAAAGACCTTTTTGCGGAATTCAAAAATGTGCCTAACGATCAAAAAAAGGAATTCGGACAAGTAATCAACCTGCTCAAAGCATCTGCCGAAGACAAAGTAAAAACCCTTCAGGAAGCTTTAGAAAACAAAGAAGAAACCAAAGGTTTTTACGGGGATCTCACGCGTTCGGCTGAACCAATAACTATCGGTTCCCGCCATCCTATTTCATTGGTGAAGAACCAAATTATTGATATCTTTTCAAATATTGGTTTCAATGTTTCCGAAGGTCCTGAAATCGAAGACGACTGGCATAATTTTACCGCATTGAACCTCCCGGAATACCATCCGGCTCGCGACATGCAAGACACATTTTTCATACAAACCAACCCTGATATTTTGTTGCGCACACACACGTCTTCCGTACAGGTACGTTACATGGAAGAAAATAAACCGCCAATTCGGACCATTTCTCCGGGAAGGGTATTTCGTAATGAAGCCGTGTCCTCTCGTTCTCACTGCATTTTTCACCAAGTGGAAGGGCTGTATATAGACAAAGATGTTTCTTTTGCCGACTTAAAACAAACCCTTTTGTATTTTACCAAAGAGATGTTCGGAAAATCAAAAATCCGTCTGCGTCCCTCCTACTTTCCTTTTACGGAGCCAAGCGCTGAGGTTGATATTTATTGGGGACTTAAAACAGAAACTGATTATAGAATAACCAAAGGAACCGGATGGTTAGAGATCATGGGCTGTGGAATGGTGGATCCAAACGTTTTAAAAAATTGCGGCATCAATCCTGAGGAATACAACGGATTTGCCTTTGGAATGGGAATCGAAAGAATTGCCATGTTGTTGTATCAAATAGGCGACATCCGTATGTTCTACGAAAATGACGTACGTTTCTTAGAACAATTCAAATCAAGTATATAAAAATTTAAGAGCACTGATTTTTGATTTTAGAAGTTTAAATCTGAAATCAAAAATCGGTAATCATCACTCAACAATCAAATGAAATCCGACATCATCACCCCCGAAGTAGAAAACGTATTCCTAGCTGCAGTCCAAGAATGGAGCGACGATTTCATGGAAAAAGTATGGTACGCCTATTTAATAAATGACAGTGACTTTTTAATCGAAAGCGTCATGGTTGTTTCTAAGGCATTTGGAACCATCAACGGTGAAATGAAAAAAACATCCCTCTTGCGCCACGCTTTTGTAGCAGTTCCGCCAGTTTCAGTAATGAAAATCGAAATGATTGAAAAAAGCGTTTTAGCACTCAACAATGAATTCATGCTGACTTTCTTTATCGGAGACAAACTATACGATAAAAAATACATTTTCAAAGCACAATCCATCTGCGAATCAGCAGTCGAAGAAGTGCCTATTTTATTTATTGATGGTATTATCGTGAGATAAATCAGCACTATTGTCGCGTTTATTTTTTTTCTTCCAATTTAAATATCCTATTACAAATATTCCGAATAAGACGAAATAAAGCGTTCGGAACAGGTTTCTTTTGGAGAAAAAAGCATCTTCAAAAGAGCGTTCGAATAAGTCAAAAACGAGCAAGCTTAGGGAAAGAATAATTCCCCAACGCATCCCGTTTTTAATCTGAAATCGCCACCTTTTACCCATAAAAATGATTTAGCGATTTTGTTGTTTAACTTTGGATTTCCATGTAAAATAACCTAAAACAAAAATCCCTACACCGATATAAGCAGCTGCTCGAATATAAAAATTAGGCGTAGCAACCTGTACTGAAAAAGGGATTTCTTTTATGTCGAATAACACATTGAAAACTGTCATAAATACACCCCAAATTCCGCCAGTTTTAATTTGATATTTCCATCTTTCACTCATGACATGATTGTATTTTGATTATTAAATATATAGCAGAATTAATCCAGTTTGTCGGTCAGTTTCTTAAATATGGTTTTCGCATCTTTTCCTTCGTATAAAACCTCATAAACGGCATCAATAATAGGTGTTTTGGCACCATAAGCCTGATTTAGCTTATAAGCACTTTTAGTAGCGTAATATCCTTCAGCAACCATGCTCATTTCCATCATTGCTGATTTCACCGTGTAGCCTTTACCTATCATATTACCAAACATTCTGTTTCTCGAAAAAACGGAATAGCCTGTAACCAGTAAATCTCCTAAATAAGCAGAATCATTGATGTTGCGCTTCATTTTATGGACTTTCTTGATGAATTTTTTCATTTCCCTGATCCCATTACTCATCAATACGGATTGGAAATTATCTCCATAACCCAGTCCATGGGCCATTCCTGCAGCAATGGCATAAATATTCTTTAGCATCGCAGCATATTCAGTTCCTATAATATCATCTGTAATTTTAGTCTTAATGTAATTTCCAGCAAGAGTATCGGCAACAATTTTTGCTTTATCAGAATCGCCACATGCGATTGTCAGATATGATAACCGCTCCATAGCCACTTCTTCTGCGTGACAAGGACCAGAGATTACACCAATGTTATAATAAGGAATATCATATTTTACATGGAAATGTTCCCCTACAATCAAACTGGTCTCAGGAACAATCCCTTTTATAGCCGAAAAAATGATTTTATCTTTCAACGAAACAGTCAATTTTTCTAATTCACCCTCTAAAAAAGCGGAAGGAATAGCAAAGATAATGTAGTCCGCATAGGCTACTGCTTCATTAATATCATTGGTTAGCTTCAATTTTTGGGTATCAAATTCAACAGAACTTAGGTAATTTGGATTGTGTTTGTAGGTCTTGATGTGTTCTATAGCAGCATCATTGCGCATGTACCATGAAATTTCGGTAAGATTTACGCATAACATTTTAGCTATGGCTGTTGCCCAACTACCACCACCAATTACTGCAAATTTTATGTTTTCAGTCATTTTTTATTGAATTTAATCAAAAGTACTTAAAAACTATGAATCAAGCCAAAAAAGCACCGCCTTAAATCTGGGATTCACAGGGGTTTTCAATAATAATATCACAATATATTAAATTAAATTTAAAACATTTGATTTTCAAACACAATATAAACACATTAATACCGTTATTCTTTTATTATAGTTACTGTTTTAACAAAAAAACAGAATTGAATTAGTTAGTTATAATTTGAATTTTAAAAGGCGTTCCCATACAAAATGAGAACGCCTTTTTATTTAAAAATACTTCAATCGGTAATCTGATTATTTGAATTAATAACTCATTTCTACAATTGATTTCACTTTTTCTAAAGTGATATTTTCTTTTTCTCCTAATCCCAGCCAACCTCTTTCTTTGAAGCGGTTTACTATAAAATCAGCCGTTTTATCATAGTCTTTGGTGTAATCCGATAATTTAGTCTCCATTCCCATTGTATGGAAAAACTCAACTGTTTTATTGATCGCTTCGTTTGCTATTTCATCTTCGGTTCCAGTCAAATTGAAAATACGCTTTCCGTATTGTGCCAGTTTTCCTTTTTTGGTTTCAAACATCACTCGGTATAAATTTGGACCTACAACCGCCAATGTTCTAGCATGATCAATTCCGTACAAAGCGGTTAATTCATGGCCAATCATGTGTGTAGCCCAATCCGAAGGAACTCCTTTCTGGATTAATCCATTTAGAGCCATCGTACAACTCCACATAAAGTTAGAAGCCAAAGCATAATCTTTAGGATTCTCAACAACATCAGGACCAACTTGAATCAAGGTCTGTAAAATACTTTCGGCAATTCTATCTTGAAGATATCCTTCATGTGGATAGGTTAGATATTGTTCCAAAACATGGGTATAGGCATCAACAACTCCGTTTTCCAATTGTCTTTTGGGTAAAGATTCAATGACGGTTGGATCGCAAATAGAAAATTTTGAAAACAAGGCGCTACCACCAAATGATAATTTTTCCTGTGTGGATTCAATAGTAACAACTCCGCCAGAATTCATTTCACTTCCCGTTGCCGGTAAAGTTAAAACGGTTCCAAAAGGAATAATTTTAGATACATCTTTAGTCAACACTCGTTTTTGAAGAATATCAATTGGGTTTCCGTCAAAATTTACAGCAGCCGAAATGAATTTTACCCCGTCAATTACAGAACCTCCACCCACAGCAAGGATAAAATCGATATTTTGTTCTTTGATAACTGCTACTGCTTTCATCAAAGTTTCAAAATGTGGATTTGGCTCAATTCCCGAAAATTCGACGATTTCAAAACCTTTTAAAGCATTAATTACCTGTTCATGGATTCCATTTTTGAAAATACTTCCGCCTCCATAAGCCAAAAGAATTTTTGCGCCCTGTGGAACTAAAGTAGAAAGTTTTTCAATTTGTCCTTTTCCAAAAATTAAATTAGTAGGATTGTATAATTCGAAGTTTAACATGTTTTTATTTTTTTAAATTCAATTGATTTAATAATTTTTCTGCAACGAGTTTAGATGAAGCCGGGTTCTGACCTGTAATCAATAAGCCATCTTCTACTGCATACGGTTGCCAATCCCCTATTTTTGAATATTTGGCCCCGTTAGCTTGCAACGCATCCTCTAATAAAAATGGTACGACATCAGTTAAGCCTACAGCTTCCTCTTCCGTATTAGAAAATCCGGTTACTTTTTTTCCTTTTACCAAAAAATCCCCATTTACTTTTACGTTTTTCAACACTGCTGGTGAATGACATACAAAAGCGACAGGTTTATTATTCGTATAAAAAGCTTCAATCAAAGCGCTTGAATTTTCATCCGTGGCTAAATCCCATAACGGTCCATGACCTCCTGGATAAAAAACGGCATCATAATCCGATTCTTTTACATCGGCTAATTTGTGCGTATTTTTCAGTTTTGCCAATAATTCAGTATCAGCATCAAATCGTTTAGTATCTTCAGTTGCTGCAGATGGATCTTCACTTTTTGGATCTATAGGTGGTTGTCCTCCTAACGGGGTAGCAATATCAATAACAACTCCTTTATCTACTAATTCATAATATGGCGCGGCAAGTTCTTCTGTCCAAAATCCTGTTTTTTCTCCCGTGTTACCTAGTTTATCGTGACTCGTAACAACAAATAATACTTTTTTCATACTTTTTTTATTTTGTGCAGTTGCTGTAATGCAACTTACTGTTAATGCTATAATGGCAAAGAATGCAATTTTCTTCATTTCTTATTTTGTTTCTACAAATTTAGTGCGAATATGCTATTAGTAAAAATAATTTAAATTATGTTTGTGATAAATATATTTATATCATGGTTAATCTCGAATGGTACAGAACGTTTAAATCCGTTTATAAAAACGGTAATTTTTCGTTGGCTGCCAAGGAATTATTTATCAGTCAACCCGCTGTAAGTCAACAAATATCAATGTTGGAAGCACATGTCGGATATAAACTTTTTAATCGAAAGTCAAAAGGTGTGGAGCCAACAGAATATGCTAAGTTACTCAATAATCTAATCATCGAGGCGTTGGACCGATTGGAAAATGTGGAGAATGGTTTTCGTGCCAAAGCGTTTGATGCGAATCGATTAATATCCATTGGCATCTCGAAACACTTGATGATCAGTTTGGGAAATGCCTTAATTTCAGAATTTGATTTTATAGATTTTAGTTTCCATGAGAACGACACACTTTTTGAATTGGTCGATTCTAAAAAACTCGATTTTGCTATTGTTACCAAACAATATGACACGTTTGACACCATTCAGAAAAAGGTTGGCGAAATCAAACAAGTGATTGTTGGTTCCAATAACATTGATGCTTCTGAGTTAAAATCTAATATCAAAATAAAGAATTTCTCTGCAACTGAACAGTGGTTAAACGACCAAAAGTGGTTCAGCCACAATGCACAGATTCCGCATATAAAGTTGTTTTGGCTGCATGTTTTTAGTAAAAAAAGGCCCTCGATGATTCCCAATTATATCATTCCGTCCGAGTATGAAATGCTTGAAATAATTTCGAAAAATACCGGAATAGCCGTTGTTTGGGATATAAACGCAAAAAGTTTAATAGCAGAAAATAAAATCCAATTGATGTGGAACAGCAAGCAAATGCCAAGTACAGAAGTATATGTGTTATCCGGTAAAAATGATAATTTGAGTCCTGTTTTTGAGAATATTCAATTGGAATTAAAAAGAATTCTGGCGTAATTACTTCTTATAAAAGTTATTGTGATCAATACATTCCCAAACTTTAGCGGGCAATAAAGGCTGTACATTTTTCCCTTTTTTGATATTATCCCGAATAAATGTAGATGATATTTCAACAACCGGAGCGTCAATCAGGTGGATTTTTGGGTGATTCTTGAAAGTTAGATTTTCTACTTCCAAAGAAATAGCTTCGCCGGTTTGGCCTTTGGTTTCGAGTCTAGGATACACATAAATCTCGTGATGCGCCAGAATAGCTTCGTAGTTTTTCCATTTGTACAACGACCTTAGATTGTCTTCGCCCATGATTAACGAGAATTCGTAATTGGGATGTTTTTCCTGCAAGTGAACTAAGGTATTTATTGTATAATTGGGCTGTGACAATTTAAACTCAATATCCGAAGGTTTGATTTTTAGATAATCCTCGGTGGCAAGATGCACCATTTGCAACCGATGGTAATCATCAAGCAAAGTATTTTTTTTCTTCAAAGGATTGTGTGGCGTAACCACCATCCATACTTGGTCTATATTAGCATGCTCGGCCATGTGATTGGCAATGATGAGATGTCCAATATGAATGGGGTTAAACGTTCCGAAATAAAGTCCTATTTTCATAATATTTTGTTTCACGAAGATTCACAAAGTGTTTATAAAATTTTCGTATGAGCCTATTATTTCCTTTGTGCCTCTTTGTGTTATATTTTAATCCTTTACAAAATTCTTTACCAATTGATATGCTTCTTCCAAAGCAATATTTAAATCGTAGTTTTTTATAATCACATCAAATTGTGGCGCTGTAGCCAATTCAACAGAAGCTTTAGCGATGCGCATATTGATTTTGTCATCACTTTCGGTAGAACGTTCCTTTAATCTTCTTTTTAGTTCATCTACGCTTGGTGGTTTCACGAAAACGGCTAACGTTTCTTCCGGGAATTTATGCTTGATACGCAATCCACCAGAGACATCAATATCAAAAATTACATTTTTTCCTTTTGCCCAGATGCGCTCCACTTCACTTTTTAAAGTTCCGTAGAAATTATCGCGGTACACTTCTTCCCATTCCAAGAAGTCTTCGTTCTTGATGTGTTTTTTAAAGTCTTCGGTAGACATGAAATAATAGTCTTTTCCGTTTACTTCTTCGCCTCTTGGTTCGCGGGAAGCTGCCGAAATAGAAAACTCCAGATTCAAATCTTCTTTGCTTAATAAATGCCTAACTATGGTGGTTTTCCCAGATCCTGATGGTGCCGAAAAAACGATTAATTTTCCTCCTGTGCTCATTTTATGCTGAATTTATTTCAGTATCTATATTATAGAACGTTCAATACCTGCTCCTTTATTTTTTCCAATTCGTCTTTCATCTGAACGACTAATTTCTGCATTTGTGCGTGATTGGATTTAGAACCCATCGTGTTGATTTCACGTCCCATTTCTTGGGTAATGAAACCTAATTTTCTACCGTTGGCCTCCGTTCCGTTGATGGTTTCCAAGAAATAATCCAGGTGATTCGTCAAACGTACTTTTTCTTCGGTAATGTCTAATTTCTCCAAATAATAAATCAATTCCTGCTCAAAACGGTTTTCGTCTACATTCACTTTAAGTTCAGCAATTGCAGTTTGCAAACGGTCTTTTATTGCCTGAACACGTTCTGGATCAAGTGCCAAAGCTTCGGTCATATACTGCCTAATGTTGCCAATTCGCAATTGAAATTCTTTTTCAAGAGACATTCCTTCATCTCTTCTAAAGGTCAAGATGTTTTGCAAGGCTTCTTCGATAACGGTTTGGATTTGCACCCAGTCGTTTTCATCGATTTCATCACGTTCTATTTTCATGGTGTCCGGCATACGGATCGCCATTTTCATCAGTTCCGTTTCATCTGCATCAGCATACACTTCTCTTAACTGATTGATGTACCCTTTTACAATGGGCACATTTACTTTCGTAGAAGTTTGTTCGGCGGTAGTTTCGATAAAAATAGAAAAATCTACTTTGCCTCTTTCCAGCTTAAGTGCGATTTGGTTGCGTAAACCCAATTCCATTTCGCGGTACAGCGAAGGCATTCTCACATTCAAATCCAAACCTTTACTGTTTAAAGATTTCACTTCTACCGTGATTTTTTTGGTTGGTAATTGCAAAGTAGCTTTACCAAAACCCGTCATTGATTGTATCATATAATTTTCTAAAAGAGGTCAAAGATACTAAAAAAGTGGTCAGTGGTCCGTTTTTAGTAAACAGTGACTCGGCATAAGTACATATTTAGTAATCAAATTTTAATTTTTGAGTTGATATAAATAGCCCAACGAACGTTATAAAAGACAATAACCTGCAATTTAGGCGCTGAACACTAACAGCTGATTACTGCACACTCTTTTTCTGTGTCACTAAATAAACGCCGATAAATATCAAAACTGCCGAACCAATTTTTACCAAACTCAATTCGTCTTTGCCCAAGCTTATCGCAAAAATAGTGGCAAATAGCGGTTGCAAATAAATAAAAACGGCAACCGTCGTTGGTTTTAATTCTTTCATCGAAAGCAAATTAAGCAAATAGGTCAGAAATGTAGAAATGACGACAACAAATCCAATTTTCCAGCAAATATCCATGGGAACCAAAGCCCAGTCCACCGTTTGAAATTGACTCCAGCCAAAAGGCAAAACCATAATAAATCCAAATAAATAAATCCATTTTACAAACGTAAACGCATTGTATTTATCCATTAATTTCTTGACGATAATCAGGTAAAATCCATAGGAAATAGCATTGACCAATACCAGAAAATTTCCCAACCCAGCGTTTGTGGCGCTGCCAATGGATTTTCCGTACAGAATAAGAAAAGCAGTCCCTATCAGACCAAGTATGATCCCAAAAACCATTCGTTTTTGCATGCGTTCCTTCATGATAATAGCCGAAAGCGTCAACACAATCATTGGTGTCGAAACCATGATAACTGCAGCACTAATAGGCGAAGTAAGGCTTAATCCTTTGAAAAATGTAAGCATATTAAATGCTACGCCAAAGAAAGCTGCGGCAATAATTCGGGGAAAGTCATTGATGGCAATTTTTTCCTTCGGCATAAAAAGCCAAAAGATCCAAAACAAAATCATTGAACCGCCTACGCGCAACAAGATGAAACCATAGGCATCAATATACAACGGCATGACATCTTTGGCAATAGTAAACGTGACTCCGTAAATTATGGAAACAATTGTGGCACCAATTAGTGCAAGATTTCTTTTGGACATTATGCCAAGGCTTTCATTACCTGCAACATATTTTGTTGGGTATTCCCGATATAAATCTTGTCTTTGATGATAAATACAGGGCGACTCAAAAACGTGTAATGTTCCAGAATGTATTTTTTATAATCGTCTTCGGTCAAGGATTTATTTTTTAAATCCATCGATTTGTACAGTTGTGCTTTTTTGCTAAAAAGCGCTTCATAACTTCCGGAAAGTTCGCGCATTCGTTCTAATTCGGCAACAGTAATTGGATCTTGTTTGATGTCGTGAAACTTAAAATCATGCTCTTTAGGAAGTGATTTTATGATTTTTCTGCAGGTGTCGCAAGAAGCGAGATAATATATTATGTCCATATAAATAGCAATTTCTTTGTGCAAAGAAAATTCATTTGACACGGAAAATGATTATTTTTATCAAAAAATAAAAAAATGAATCAAATATTAGACATTACTTTAACCAGCCGAAAAATAGTTTCACAGTTTTTAAAAGGATATACTTTAGCGCAACTTAACACGATTCCGGAAGGATTCAACAATAACCTGATTTGGAACATCGGTCATATAATAGTGACACAGCAAGTATTAGTGTATAAATTATCGGGTTTACCGATGATGGTTTCTGAGGAAATGGTAGAAAAATATAAAAAAGGAACTAAGCCAGAACATATTGCAACACAAGAAGAATTAGCCGAAATGAAGGATTTGTTATTTGAAACTATCAATCAAACTAAACTTGATTTTGAAAATAAAAACTTCAAAAACTTCACTGAATATCCTACATCAACAGGGTATACGCTAGAAAGTGCTCAAGATGCAATGGCTTTCAATGATTTTCATGAAGGGCTTCACATTGGGATTATGATGAGCATTAGAAAATTTATTTAATCTCTTTTGGCAAAAGAAAAATTCCCTGTTACTTGCTTTATTTTTCATTAAGACACAACCCTGAAAAGGAAGCACAAGCAGTTTGGTTTTTTGTACTTGAATACCAAAAAAGGATTCTTTTTTATAAAAAAAGTAGTAATTTGTATAACTCACAGCGTATAATAATAGCAACATGCAAAGACCTTCATTTTCCATATACGATGCATCAGCTGGATCCGGAAAAACCTATGCGCTTGTCAAAGAGTACCTCAAGATTATTCTTGTTGCAAAAAAAAATGATGCCTATCGCACTATACTGGCTATTACGTTTACCAACAAAGCGGTGCACGAAATGAAAAGCCGAATTGTGGGTAGTCTTTCTGAATTTGCAAAAGACGAGCCCAGTCACAAAGCCCAGGACTTGATGCAGGATTTAGCAATAGATACAGAACTTTCGATCCTCGAAATCAAAACTAAATCACAGCAAATTATCAAGCATATTATTCATAACTACGCTGCATTTGATATTTCTACGATTGATAAATTCACCCACAAGGTAATTCGGGCCTTTGCGCATGATTTGAATTTGCCCATGACTTTTGAAGTCACCCTGGACACTGAAAATTTATTAATTGAGGCTGTAGATGCTATAATTGCTCAGGCCGGTGAAGATGAAACGTTGACAAAACTGCTCATCGATTTCACGATGGAAAAAACTGACGATGATAAATCTTGGGATATTTCCCGTGAAATTCTAGAGACAGGCCGTTTGATCCTCAATGAAAATAACAGAAACGAAATCACGCAGTTTCAGGATAAATCCATCGCTGAGTTCGTTGCAATAAAAAAGAAATTAGTAGAAGCCAGTAAAGATTTAGAAAAACAGACTGTTGTTTTTGCAACAGCGGCCTTGTTATTAATTGACACCAATGGAATTGATGTAAAATCTTTTTCCAGAGGAACTTTTCCCAATCATATCAATAGTATTCAACAGGGAAAATTCAATCCGAAGAATAAAATTTTTCGTAAGTTGGAAGATATAGCCATAAATAAAACGGCAAAAGATCGTGCGATTATTGAAAACATAATTCCAGATTTATTGCAATTTTTAGACAAAGTTTACAAAGCTTTCGAAAAGATCCATTTCTATAAAGCCTTCCTGAAAAACATTACACCACTTTCCTTATTAAATACGGTAAGTAATGAATTAGCCAAAACACAAAGTGAACAAAATGTACTTTCCATTTCAGAATTTAATGCCATAATCCATAGGGAAATTCAAAACCAGCCGGCGCCTTTTATATACGAACGATTGGGGGAACGCTACCGCCATTTTTTTATCGATGAATTTCAGGATACTTCGGAGATGCAATGGCAAAACCTGATTCCGCTTATTGATAATGCCCTTTCCGGACAGGATGATTATGGAGAAAAAGGAACCTTGATGATTGTGGGCGATCCCAAACAGTCTATTTACAGGTGGCGCGGCGGAAAAGCCGAACAGTTTATTGAATTGAGTAAAGATCAAAACCCGTTCAATAATCCTGATAAAAAACTTGAACATCTTGATAAAAATTACCGAAGTTATTCGCAGGTAATCGAATTTAATAATGAATTTTTTAAATTGTTGTCCGGTGAATTTGCTCATTTAGATTACAAAGAGTTGTATGAAAATCACAGCCACCAAAAAACCAATGACAAAACAGGAGGTTATGTGAATATTTCTTTTATCCCAAAAGTAGAGAAAACAAATGATAATCCGGAAGCTTCTGGAGACGAAGAAGCTTTAGATAAAACTGATTTATATGTTTTGGCCACGCTGAATACGATTCAAAAAGTAATTCAAAAAGGATTTGAATACAAAGATATTGTCATTCTTACCCGGAAACGAAGTCAGGGAATTGCGATTGCGAACTATTTGACAGAGCAAAGAATACCGCTTTTATCCTCGGAAACGTTAATGATTCAAAATGCTACTGAAGTACGATTGATTATTCATTTATTAAAATACCTGAAAAACAACGCTGATTTAGAAGCTAAGGCGAATTTCCTTTACTATATAGGAACGCATATTCAGGACAGATTACCTGTTGCTGATTTCATTGCCAAAGGAATGGCATTGTTTCAGGAAACGGATTTCGAAAATTGGCTGGTGAGTTTTAATATTTCATTGTCGTTTCAAGACATTAGAAAAAAATCATTGTATGAAGCGGTGGAGGTTATTATTGCAAAGTTCCTCTCCCCGGCCCTCTCCAAAGAAAAGGATGACGAAGTGGTTAATCGTAAGGATAAATTCCATCTTATTGAATCAATACATGCTGAGAAAATTCTTTGGATGGAGTTTAAATCTAGATCATTTGAAGATTATAAATTCAGGCAACACCATTTGATAGCTGATTTTATTGTTCATTTTGTTTGTTTATCGAAAAAACTGGTTGTTGAAGTGGATGAGGATTATCATTTTACCGAAGAGCAGGTTCAGTTAGATAATAATAGAACAATTACCCTGAATAAATTAGGGTATAAAGTCATTCGATTTACCAATGAACAGGTTATAAAGAATATTTCGGAAGTTTTAAAACGAATAAAAGAAGAATTAATTCAACGAGAAGAAATTCAAGACTCCAACTTATCGGTGTCGGCTCCTGCCCCTTCGGGGAAGGTTAGGGAGGGGAATGCCTACGTCCAATATTTTTTAGACATAGTTCTGGAACGTGACATTCGCAACCAAGCAGGAATTTCTGACTTTTTAAATTTCTGGGATAAAAATGCACAAAAATTTAGTATTCCTTCACCAGAAGGAAATAATGCCGTTCGGATTATGACAATTCATAAATCAAAAGGATTGGAGTTTCCGGTAGTCATTATGCCATTTGCAGAGGAAGATTACAACAGGAAACCAAAAGATAAATTGTGGCTCAATGCTGAAGGAGGAATTTTTGGCCTGTCAAAAGTATTAATTGATAACAATAGCGCCGTAGAAGGATTTGGAGAGGAAGCGGCTGAGATTTACAATCAAAAGAAACAGGAAGAATTATTAGACAATATCAATGTGCTTTATGTGGCTTTGACCAGAGCGGAGGAACAGTTGTATGTGATTTCAAATATGAATTTATCCAGTAAAGGGGAAGTTCCAAAAAATAATATGTGTGCTTTTTTTATTAATTATTTAGAGAGTAAAGGGGAATTCGATACCGATAAATTGGAATATGATTTTGGGGATATCGCTAAATTATCAAAAGAAAAAAAACACATTGATACCTCCAAAACAATTCCGTTAGTTTTGGAAATTTTGAATCCAAAAAACATCAAAATTGCACAAAGAGAAGCATTGATGTGGGGAACACAACAACAGGAAGCCATTGCCTATGGAAACGTCATTCATGAGATTTTATCTTTTGTGAAAACGAAAAACGATATAGATTTAGCTATAACAAAAGCGATCGAAAACGGACTCATCGTTTTTAAACAAAAGGAAGCCGTTTACAGTACCATACAGGAAATTGTCACTCATACAGAACTAACCGATTATTTTTCGGAAGGGAATGAGGTACTGAATGAACAAACAATTATTCAAAAGGAAGGAAAGACTATAAAACCGGACCGAATGGTTTTGACAAAAAATAAAGAAGTGTTGCTGTTGGATTATAAAACAGGAACACATAATCCTAAATACCACTTACAATTAGAAAAATATCAAAATGCAATTGAATTAATGGGGTATAAAGTGGTAAAAAAAGCACTAATTTATATAGGAAAAGAAATCGATGTAGTAAATTTGTAGCCTAAAAAATGAATTATTCGCAAAATTGAATTTTAAAAACATAAAAAATGTACGGAAAAATTAAAGACTATTTACAGTCAGAATTACAAACAATAGAAGACAATGGAATCTTCAAATCAGAGCGCATTATCACCTCACCACAAGATGCAGAAATAACCATTTCGACAGGAGAAACGGTTTTAAATTTTTGTGCCAATAATTATCTTGGCTTGTCATCCCATCCAGAAGTTGTTCAGGCTGCAAAAGACGCTCTTGATACGCATGGTTTTGGAATGTCATCGGTGCGTTTTATTTGTGGGACACAAGACATTCATAAAACTTTGGAAAAAAAGATTTCTGAGTTTTATGGCACAGAAGATACCATTCTTTATGCGGCCGCTTTTGATGCAAACGGAGGTGTTTTTGAACCCTTATTAGGAGATCAGGATTGTATTATTTCGGATAGTTTAAATCATGCCTCTATTATAGATGGTGTTCGTTTGTGTAAAGCGACGCGATATCGCTATGAAAATAGCAATATGGGAGACCTGGAAAAGCAGCTGATTAAGGCTACAGAAGCCGGTACCCGTTTCAAATTAATTGTTACGGATGGTGTTTTCTCCATGGATGGCGTTGTAGCTCCGTTGGATAAAATTTGTGATTTGGCCGATAAATATGACGCAATGGTTATGGTTGATGAATGCCATGCTGCTGGATTTATTGGTGCTACCGGAAAAGGGACACTTGAGTTAAAAGGAGTCATGGGAAGAGTAGATATTATTACAGGAACCTTAGGAAAAGCACTTGGTGGCGCCATGGGCGGGTATACGACCGCTAAAAAAGAAATTATCGAAATATTACGTCAACGTTCCAGACCGTATTTATTTTCAAATTCCTTAGCACCAGCAATCGTTGGAGCTTCCATTAAGGTTTTTGAACTCTTAGAAAAAGATACAACACTTAGAGACAAACTAGAATGGAATACTAATTATTTTAGAGATGGGATTAAAAAAGCAGGTTTTGATATCATTGATGGGGATTCTGCAATAGTACCGGTGATGTTATATGATGCAAAATTGTCTCAAACTATGGCAAATGAATTATTAAAAAGAGGAATTTATGTAATAGGCTTCTTTTTTCCAGTAGTTCCTAAAGATAAAGCAAGAATTAGAGTACAACTTTCTGCGGCACATACAAAAGCGCATTTAGATCAGGCAATAAATGCCTTTGTAGCGGTAGGAAAAGAGTTAAATGTTATATAATTCGCACTTTTAGCCTTGTTTGTAGGTTTTTTTTAACATAATATTTTGTAGTTTAAAAATTACGTCCTATTTTTGCTTGTAATTAACTAAATTGTAATTAAAAAAATTAAGTATGAAACATCTTAACAAAATTTTAGTTGCTGCGATGATGGTGATGGGTTTAAGTTCTCACGCACAAGACAGTAACAACCCATGGGCAATCTCTTTTGGAGCAAATGCCGTAGACACTAGAACTAGTGCTGGTGGAGGAAATAATTGGCTAGACCGTCATTTTTCGCAACCTTTTGACGCGAAAACAAACTGGAACGTCCTACCTTCTGTATCGTATTTAAGTGTCTCAAAATACGTAGGAGATAATTTCTCTTTTGGTCTTACTGGATCTGTAAACAAAATTGATAAGTTTGTAACTTTTGCTCCAGGTGCTGTAGGTCATGACTCCAGAGGATATCTTGTCACTAATCCTGGTGATTTAATGTATTATGGTGTTGATGCTACGATAAGATACAGCTTCATGAATTTAATTAAATCTAAAGTTATAGACCCATCTCTTTCTATTGGTGGTGGATATACATTCTTTGGAGACAGTAGTTTTGGAACTTTAAACCCAGGTGCTGGTTTAACTTTATGGTTTTCCGAAAATGTTGGTTTCGAACTTGCAACTAGATACAAAAAATCTTTTGGTGATAGAGTAGATGTTTCTAGAACTCCTGATGCTCCATCTCATTTTCAACACTCTGCTGGTATTATCTTCAAATTTGGTGGAAAAGATACAGATGGTGATGGAATATATGACAAAGATGATGCTTGTCCAGAAGTTGCTGGTTTAAAAGAATTCAACGGATGTCCTGATACAGATGGAGACGGAATTCAAGACAGTGAAGATGAGTGTCCAAATGAAGCTGGTCCTAAAGAATTAAAAGGATGTCCTGATACAGATGGAGACGGTGTTGCTGATAAAGATGACAAATGTCCTACAGTTGCAGGTCCTAAAGAAAACGGTGGATGCCCATGGCCAGATACTGATGGAGATGGTGTTCTAGACAAAGATGATGAGTGCCCTACTATTGCTGGCCCAGCTAGCAACAAAGGATGTCCTGAAGTAACTACTGAAGCTTTAGACAATCTTAAAATTCAAGCTAGAGCAGTTTACTTTAATTCTGGTAAAGCAACTTTCAAAACTGGAGATGTTCCAGCTAGATTAGATGCAATGGCAGAAATCCTAAAAAATTATCCAAATGCTAAATTTAGCATTGAAGGACATACAGATAGCGATGGTTCAGATGAATACAACCAAAAACTTTCTGAAGATAGAGCTAGTATCGTTAAAGAAGCTATGATCGAAAGAGGAATAAAAGCTGAAAACTTAAATACTGTTGGTTTTGGCGAAAGCACTCCAGTTGAAACAAATAAAACTGCTGCAGGTAAAGCTAAAAACAGAAGAACTGAATTGTTATTGCAAAAATAATATTGTTCAAAAATTTTTAGAAAACGCCTCGATTTATCGAGGCGTTTTTTTTATTTTTATAAAATGACAAATACTTCTTTTCTAGATAAAATAGCTTCGGTTTTAATCGCAAAATACGCTGACACTCTTTCCAATACGATTGTTGTTTTACCAAACAAACGAGCTAAAATATTCCTGATTGAAGCCTTAAAGAAACAAGTCGCAACCAACATAATTTCACCCGAAATTATAAGTGTTGAGGATTTTGTTCAAAACATAGCTGGTATCCGCACTATAGATCCTATCGAATTATTATTCGAATTCTATGAAGTGTATTTATCTATTACCGCGACAGCAAATCAACAATCCTTTGAATTATTTGCCAATTGGGCCAAAACACTCCTGCAGGACTTCAATGAAATTGACCGCTATTTACTAGATCCATCCCATGTTCTTTCCTATCTGAAAGACATTGAAGACATCAAAAAATGGGGAATTGAAGTAGAAAACAAAACGGCATTATTAGAAAAATATATTGATTTTTGGAAACTACTGCCCAACTATTATCAATCATTGTACGCTCATTTACTGAACAAGGGAATCGGCTATCAAGGATTAATCTATCGTGAAGCAGTGCATAACATAAATCATTTTTCGAATTCCCTACATGACAAAAAATTCGTCTTTGCGGGTTTTAATGCATTGAATGCAGCCGAAGAAAAAATAATCCAACACCTCATCGCTTCTGATCAAGCCAAAATATATTGGGACGCAGACCAAACCTTTCTCAATGATCCCTATCATGATGCTGGTTTATTTGTAAGACGTTTTAAAGAAAACTGGAAACATTATAAATTACATCCGTTTGAATGGATTGTAAATGATTTTTCTCAAACTAAAAACATTCAGGTCATTGGCACACCCAAAACAATTGGTCAAGCCAAAATAGCCGGGAGTATTATCGAGAATATCATCAATGAATCACAAAGCCTAGGGACTGATGGAACGCTAGATAAAGTTGCTGTGGTTCTGGGCGAAGAAAATCTTTTGGTACCGCTTTTATATTCATTACCCTCAAGTGTTGGCGCTTTGAATATTACGATGGGATATTCCAGCAAGAACAATCCAGCGCAGATTTTGACTGCTAAATTATTCAAAATGCACACAAATGCATTGTCCAGAAATGCTAAAAGCTATGTCTTATACTACAAAGATATCTTAGATATTTTAACCCACCCTTTGGTGGAACCATACGCAAAAACCAGCGCGCTAGTCCAAACCATTAACCAAAATAATTATACTTTTATTACGCATCATAAATTGATGGAATTGAATGGAATTCCAAGTGAAATATTTCTTTTATTATTCCAAAAATGGGAAAAGGGTTCGATTCCAGTTTTAGAGACCATTTCAAAATTATTGCAAACCATCAAAGGAAATTTAAGCAACGACAACGAAGAAGAAAAAATCACCAAAGCTTTTGTTTTTGCTATTTTTAAAGTCATTAACAAACTAATTAATTATTATTCAAAGCACGAACATATCGATAAAATCGAAACTCTTTATGCCATTTATAAACAAGTTATTGATTTGGCCGAGGTTTCATTTGAAGGAGAACCGCTCAATGGTTTGCAAATTATGGGCGTTTTAGAAAGCCGTGTATTAGATTTTGAAACCGTTATTGTCACTTCGATGAATGAAGGGAAATTCCCGGCCGGAAAATCGCAAAATTCGTTTATCCCCTATGATGTAAAACGCGAATTGGGCTTACCCACATTCAAAGAAAAAGATGCAATTTACACCTATCATTTCTATCATTTATTACAAAGAGCAAAGAACATTTATTTAATTTATAATACCGAGAGTGAAGGATTGGATGCCGGAGAAAAAAGCAGATTCATCACGCAACTGGAAGTCGAAAAACAAAAAAATCATACGCTGACTCACGAAATTTATAATGCCCTGCTACCCGAAACAGCGTGTCAGCCTATGGTGATTCCAAAATCAGAACGTGTTATGCTGCGATTGAAAGAAATAGCCGAAAAAGGGTTTTCTCCATCGGCGATGACGAGTTATATCCGGAATCCAATTCAGTTTTATTTCCAGAAGATTTTACGCATCAGCGAAGTAGAAGAAGTAGAGGAAAATATTGCCTTGAATACCTTGGGAACTATTATCCACGAAACTTTGAAAGTTTTATACGAGCCTTTCATTGATAAATTTATATCAGAAAGTGATATTCTAAATTGTTTCAAACAAATAGATACAGAGGTTTTGAAACAATTCAAATTGGTGTACAAAGAAGGTGAAATCAAAAAGGGTAGAAATTTGCTGGCATTTGAAGTCGCCAAGCGCAATGTTTCGAATTTCCTGAAAGTGGAACTGGAAAGTATCAAGAATGGTGATGCAATAAAAATTATAGCTTTGGAACAAACATTCGAGCGAATTATAAATCATCCTAATTTGCCTTTTCCGGTATTGATAAAAGGAAATGTAGACCGGATTGAAGAGCGCAACGGACTCATTCGAATTATCGATTATAAAACCGGAAAAGTAGAAAAAGCAAGCGTTACACTGAAATCATGGAAAGGACTTACTGAAGATATTAAAAGCGACAAAATCATTCAGGTGCTGGCGTATGCTTATATGTATGAGCATGACGCTAAAGGAAAACCAATTGAAGCAGGAATAATTTCTTTTAAGAATTTAAAAGCAGGTTTTCTTGCGTTTAATTTTAAAGAAATCAACGAAATAAATGCAATTATAAATGAAGAAATATTAGGTAATTATTTAGAGCAAATGGTTCTTTTATTAAGCGAAATTTTAGATGAAAACATTCCTTTTGAAGAAAAACTAATTTAAACAAAATTCCCAATCAGAAAACTAGCCAATATCTTCGAATTTTACAAAAGCACCTTAACAATTAACATGTCAATAAGCACTTTAGCATGGGTTTTTGGCGGATTTGAAACCTTCAAATACGCCCTTATTATTTTTGGTTTCTTCATTAGCCTTTTGATAAAAGAAGTGAATGCTAAAAACGAATATCTGTTTTATTACAACAACGGAATCTCTAAATTGCATCTATTCATTTATGGTTTTCTGATGAATTTTGTTTTTTCGCTAATGCTGATTTTAGTCATTAATGTAGTATTGAAATTCGTATGACTAAAAATATTTTAGAAATAGATAGTATCCAAAAACAATATGAGGGGAAAAGTATAGTTTCTGATGTGTATTTGAGATGTGAAACTGCTGATATTATTGGGGTTTTAGGAAGAAATGGTTCCGGGAAATCGACCTTGTTAAAAATCATTTTCGGAATTGTAACTGCTGATTTTAAATTTGTTCGGGTAGATGGCGTCGTGAAATCAAAAACTAGTGATTTGCTAAACGAAATCAGTTATTTGTCTCAAGATAATTTTATTCCAAATTCATTTTCGATAAAAAAGACTATTCAATTGGCTATTGCCAAAGATAAATTACAGGATTTTTATGCTGACGATATGATTCAATCGATGATAGAGAAAAAAATAAAACATTTATCTGGCGGAGAATTACGGTATTTAGAAATTAAATTAATCCTGAATAATGCATCGAAATTTGCTTTACTAGACGAACCATACAATGGCTTATCACCCATAATGATTGAAAAAATTAATGAATTAATCACTGCAATGTCCAGCACAAAAGGCATTATTATCACGGATCATAATTATGAAAATGTGATAAAAGTCTCCACAAAACTGGCGTTGATGAAAGAAGGAAAAATGTACCATTTAAAAGACAAAAGCGAATTGGTGGAAAAAGGGTATTTGAAACCTGGAATGATTTAGATGCTTTTGAAAAAAGCTAATAATACGTTCAACAATTCGTCTTGGTTTTCAATGTGACTCATGTGTCCGTCCGGAAAAGTCACCAGTTTCATGGCTGTGCCTTCTATCTGTTCCTTGGTTTCTTCGTAATTTAGAACCGGGTCTTTTTCGCCCAGAATCAAAAGTTTAGGAAAAGATGCTAAATGCAACAACACTTCTCTGTCTTGTCGTATTTTCATTCCTTCCAGTGAGGCAACGATTCCCTGAAGGGGTGTTTTTAAAGCTTCCTTCTTTACGCTTTCAATTACTGATAAAAGGCGCTCTCTGTTGTTTTCACTGAATAAATTTGCAATAGAAAGTGAGATGAAATTGACAAAAGATTGTTTTACTGCTTTTATAGCCCGATCTCTATTTGTTTTTCGTTCCTCGCTGTCGGCTCTTGCGGTCGAGTTTAATAAAACCAATCCTTTTATCGTGTCCGGATACAATTCGGCGAAAGCCAAAGCTACATAACCGCCCATAGAATGCCCTACAAAAATGGCTTTACGGATGCGTAGTTCCGATAAAACAGCGTGCACAGCATCAGCATTATCCTCCATCGTTTGCACGTAACTCAAACATTCCGTTTCGCCATGTCCCAATAAATCAATGGTGATGATGCGGTTTTTTTTAGCAAACTCCGGAATATAAAAATCCCACATGCCTTTATTTTCCAAGAAACCGTGAAGTAAGACAATAGCGGTTCCCTTCCCGGTATCGGAATAGGAGATGTTGGTATTTTTAAAGAGAATTTGTTTCAAGGTTTTTTGTTTAAAGTACTAGATTCAGCTAATTAATGTAACTTTATAAAAAAGACATTTCCGCCCTTTCGTTCAAATGCAACAAATGTTGTTTATTTGCGCCTGACAAAACTTAAAAATAAGGAGCCCCGTAATCCGCGAACAAAGATACACAATCAGTGTACTATTTAGAACTAACTATAAAAAGCAAAATAGCAATTTTAGATCGAGACAAATCTGTCATAACCCAATAAGCAAAGTGCAATTGTAATTTACGTATTGAAAATCAATTCTTTACCGTGTTTTCAACAAAAAATCCGTCTGTTGATTGAACCAGACGGATTTTTAATACATAATGAGAATGTTTTATTATTCTATTTCAGAAACTCTCAGGGTGTTTACCATCCCCTTTTCCTTAATAGGCATTGCTGCTAAATTGATAAGGAAATCTCCTTTTTGTACAAAGCCTTTTTGTTTTACAATTTCATTTATGTCCGTTACGGTATCATCTGTGCTTACATCTTTAGTGTACATGAAAGATTTTACACCCCATAATAAATTAAGCTGAGTAAGGATTCTCTTATTTGAGGTAAACACTAAAATGTGTGCATTTGGTCTCCATGCAGAAATTTGAAATGCGGTATACCCACTATTTGTCAAAGTACAAATTGCTTTTGCTTTGATTATATTAGCCATGGAGGCAGCGTGGTGACAAATTGTTTTAGTGATAAATCGTTTTGTTTTTATCTGTGGCGTATTTTGTGGCACTTGGATTAGCGGTGAATCTTCTACAGCTTCAATGATTTGAGTCATTTTTTGAATTACCTGAACCGGATAATTTCCAGTTGCTGTTTCTCCCGAAAGCATTACGGCATCAGCACCATCCATAACGGAGTTAGCAACATCATTTACTTCGGCACGAGTTGGTGTAAGAGACGTAATCATTGTTTCCATCATTTGCGTGGCAACAATAACTGGAATTCTAGCCGTTTTGGCTCTGCGAATAAGTTCTTTTTGAACTAACGGTACTTCATGAGCAGGAAGTTCTACTCCTAAATCTCCTCTGGCAACCATCAGACCATCACAATAAGCAACAATTTTGTCAATGTTTTCTAGTGCTTCCGGCATTTCGATTTTGGCAATAATTGGAATTTTATGTTCTGAATGTTTGGCGATTAATTCTTGTAATTCTTGTAAATCTTGTGGTGTTTTCACGAAAGATAAGGCAATCCAATCTACATTTTGGCCAATGGCAAAAATGGCATCTGCAATATCTTTTTCGGTCATTGCCGGTAGGGATATTTTTGTATTAGGTAAATTTACTCCTTTTTTTGATTTCAATTCGCCACCTTGAATTACTCTTGCTATAACTTCTGATTTTTTATCCGTCTCCACAATTTCGAAAATGAGTTTACCATCATCAAGCAAAATTCTTTCTCCAGGATTTACATCATTTGGAAAGTTTTGATATTTCATGAATACTTTCTTAGCAGTTCCAAGAATATCTTCGGCAGTTGTAAATGTAATTAGATCCCCATCGTGTACGACGACACCTTCCTCCATAACTCCTACTCGAAGTTTTGGCCCTTGTAAATCGCCAAGAATCGCAGTTGTATAACCAAACTCTTCATTTAAACCTCGTATAAGGCTTATTTTTTCTTTTACATCATTGTAGTCCGCATGCGAGAAGTTTACTCGGAACACATTTACACCAGCTTCGATCATGTCTTTTATGATCTCTCTTGTACTGCATGCAGGCCCAAGTGTGGCTACAATTTTAGTTTTTTTGTTTGTAAGCATTTGTATTAAAAAATTAAATTGTTTTTAGATTTTATTTTATTTGTATCTACTATATAAACAGTAGATATGCTGTTTATGGTATTTAATAGGAGCTGCGTTTGGGACACGTTTATGGCATCTTCGTGATGTTCTATTTTTAAAAAATAATCTACTTTTTTAAATTCAGGAAGTAAAAAGACTTTTGTTGAAACTTCCATGGACACGTTAGAAAATAGATTTTGGTTATTTCCTTTATTATACTGGATGACCTCATTTTTATTTTGAATCAAATTCCAAGAAATACCGCTTTCGATGTCTTCATAATAAAATCTGGAAAAACCTGTTTCTCCTTCTTTAATATTAATTTGAATTTCACTTTTACTTTTACTAAGATTCACAGGCAGCATTTGATTAATAAAAAATGCCAAACGATAGTCCTCTAATGAAGTATGAATCGCAATAAGATAGTAATCTATTTCGTCAAATTCGCCCAGATCAAGTTTAAGAATAGCCATTTCATGAAAAAATAAGATGTAAATATAGTATTTCTATCGAAGTATTGACCGTTCAAAAGGTGATGTTTTTGTTAATTTATAAACGAAAACGATATAGTTTTATGTATATTAAATTATTTTCTGTCCATTTTTTCTTGAAATGCAAAATAAGCGCGTTGGGATGCTTTTTCTTCTGCTTTCTTTTTTGATGTGGCTCTTGCTTTAGCAATCACTTTATTGTCAATGCTAAGTTTTACACCAAACAGACGTTGCCCGTCAATGGCATTGTCCTCAAAAATATCATAATGAAATATTTTTTTTTCTTTTTGACACCATTCTATCACCAGACTTTTGTAGCTGATTACTTTTCCTTCGAGTCTTGCAATATCTACATAAGGCACTACTACTCTTTTTTGAATGAATTTTTCGCAATATACATAACCTCGGTCTAAGTAAATCGCTCCCACCAATGACTCAAAAATATTACCATGGATGTTCTCGCCAAAATGCTGAAGTGGCACTTTGCTTTCTATGTATTGCACTAAATTTAAGTCTTTCCCTAATTCGTTCAAATGCTCCCTACTCACAATTTTAGAACGCATTTTAGTCAAATATCCTTCGTCCCCAGCGGGTGCTTTATTGAATAGATGAGCCGCAATAACGGAGCTTAACATTGCGTCTCCCAAGAATTCTAACCGTTCGTAATTGATTGGATTTCCTAAAATATCAAGGCGATTAGAGGAACGATGGGTGAATGCTTTTTTATAAAAATCAAGATTTAAAGGGGCAAATCCTAAAATTTTCTGAATAGAATCAAAAAAAATCCCGTCTTCTGGAGAACGGGATTTTGAAAATATTTTTCTAATTATACGCATTTATAATTAGATTTCTAATTTTTTTACTAGTACACAAGCATTGTGACCTCCAAAACCGAAAGTATTACTCATCACTACATTCATTTCTCTTTTCTGAGCTTTGTTGAACGTAAAATTTAGTTTAGCGTCGATATTTTCATCATCTGTGAAATGATTTATTGTTGGTGGCACTAGTCCATGTTTTAAGGAAAGTATCGAAGAAATTGTTTCTACTGCTCCGGCTGCACCAAGTAAATGGCCTGTCATAGATTTAGTCGAATTTAAATTCATCGTGTAAGCATGTTCCCCAAAAACATGAAGTATTGCTTTAGATTCTGCCATGTCACCAAGTGGCGTAGAGGTTCCGTGCATATTCACACCATCTACATCAGTTGCTTGTAAACCGGCATCTCTCAAACAGTTTAACATTACATTTTTAGCGCCTAATCCTTCAGGATGCGGTGCCGTAATATGGTAGGCATCAGCTGACATTCCGCCACCGCCAATTTCGCAGTAAATATTTGCTCCACGAGCAATAGCGTGTTCGTATTCTTCTAGGACTAATGCGCCAGCTCCTTCGCCTAAGATAAAACCATCTCGATCTTTATCCATTGGTCTTGAAGCGGTTTTAGGATCGTCATTTCTGGTAGATAAAGCATGCATGGCATTAAAGCCTCCCATTCCGGCTATTGTCACCGCAGCTTCAGAGCCTCCGGTTATCATAGCATCAGCATGACCTAATCTTATATAGTTGAAAGCATCAATAATAGCATTTGTAGAAGAAGCACAAGCAGAAACAGTGGTAAAATTTGGACCTCTGAATCCGTATTTTATAGAGATATGTCCTCCTGCGATATCCGAAATCATTTTTGGAATAAAGAAAGGATTAAATTTAGGAGTACCATCACCTGCAGCAAAGTTCAACATTTCAATTTGAAAAGTTTCTAATCCTCCAATTCCAGAGCCCCAGATAACACCTACTCTGTCTTTGTCTAATTTTTCAAAATTGAAACCGGCATCTACAACCGCTTCATCAGAGGCAACCATAGCATACTGCGCATAGCGATCCATTTTTCTGGCTTCTTTTCTGTCTAAGAAATCTTCAGCATTAAAATTTTTCAATTCGCACGCAAATTGAGTTTTAAATTTTGAAGCATCAAAATAAGTTATTGGTGCTGCTCCACTAACGCCATTAATAAGTCCATTCCAATATTCTTGAATGTTATTTCCAATAGGAGTAAGAGCACCTAAACCTGTTACAACAACTCGTCTTAATACCATAAATTCTTTATTTTTTGTTATCTTTAAACAAATAAAACCCATGCTTTCTTTACTGTATTTTTACAAAAAGAGCCATGGGTATTACAATAAATATCTTTTTGATTGAAATCCAATCTCGAATTTAATTTCAAAATAATAATAACACCCGCTTACAAGATTGTAAACGGGTGCGTATTTATTATTTTTTTGCTTCCTCGATGTAAGAGATTGCTTGACCTACAGTAGCGATGTTTTCTGCTTGATCATCTGGAATTTGAATGTCAAATTCTTTTTCGAATTCCATAATAAGCTCAACAGTGTCTAATGAGTCAGCTCCTAAATCATTAGTGAAGCTTGCTTCTGTTACAACTTCGTTTTCGTCAACACCTAATTTGTCTACGATAATCGCTTTTACTCTTGATGCAATGTCTGACATAATCTTTAATTTTAGAATTTAATTTGTTGGCAAAAATAAAAAACTTTATTTGAAAACAACTATTTAGTTAATAAATGTGACAACTAAATTATGAAATTTATTTTAACAAAGCTGCCACAATGTTATTTATTTTCATTTTTTATCCCTTTTTTTGCATCATTAAAACAAGCTAGGTTATGAAAAAAATTGTCGTTTTTGCTTCTGGATCGGGTACTAATGCTGAAAACATCATAAAGTATTTTGCAAAATCTAAACTTGCAACGGTTCAAGCAGTCTTTGCAAACAGCTCCATCGCCAAGGTGCTTGACAAAGCAAAAAACCATGGTGTTGCAACGAATATTTTTACTAAAGAACAATTTATTGAAGGGGAAGTATTACATAAAATAAATACAATTCAGCCTGATCTGATTGTTTTGGCTGGTTTTTTATTGAAATTCCCTGAAAATATCATCACATCCTATCCGGATAAGATCATAAACATACATCCTGCCTTGTTGCCAAAATATGGTGGTAAAGGAATGTACGGGATGAATATTCACCGAGCCATTGTAGAAAATAATGAAAAAGAAACCGGAATTACCATTCATTATGTTAATGAAAATTATGACGAAGGAAATATTCTTTTTCAAAAAAAAATAATTTTATCAGGGCACGAAACTCCAGAAGAAGTTGCCCAAAAAATTCATGAATTGGAACAAAAGTATTTTCCGGAAGTGATTGAAAGATTATTAACTCATAATTTTGAATTTTGAATTCTCACGACGTACACATATACACAGACGGTGCTGCTAAAGGCAATCCAGGTAACGGTGGCTATGGCGTTGTTATGGAATGGGTAGGAAAACCTTATAAAAAGGAATTCTATGAAGGTTTTCGTCGAACCACTAATAACAGAATGGAGTTGTTGGCAGTAATTGTAGGTCTCGAAAAGCTAAAAAATCCTAATACTACCGTTTTGGTGATTTCGGATTCTAAATATGTGGTAGATTCAGTAGTAAAAAAATGGGTTTTGGGTTGGGAAAAAAAAGGTTTTGCAGACCGGAAAAATGCTGATTTGTGGAAACGATTTTTAATTGTATATAGAAAACACAAAGTAGATTTTAAGTGGATCAAAGGCCACAACAATCATGTCCAAAACGAAAGATGTGATGCCTTAGCTGTTATGGCTTCAATGCAAAAACAACTTTCTATAGATGCTTTTTACGAAAGTACTTGTGAGTGATTATTATATTTGAGTAATTGCTAATTCGCTTTTTTTATATTTATTTGAAATCAAATCTTTGTTTATTGTGCTGTGAATGATTTTGGCTAGCGCTTCAATGGTTCTGATTTTTGCATAAGGACGGTGGTAAATAATACTCATTTCACGAACCGGAATAGGAGCGTTAAAAAAACTGACTTGTTTTTTTCTTTCGGTAGAAAGGGTGTTGTAATATAATTCGGGAATCAAAGTTAATCCGCCAAATTCGTCAATCATATTCAATAAAGTATCAAAAGAACTTGCTTCAAGTTTTAAATTTTCAACCATTTTTTCTTTTTTCTTTAAAGAACATAATTTAATAAATTGTTCTCTAAGGCAATGACCTTCTTCCAAAAGCCAGATTTTATGATTTCTAATTTCATCGGGTAAAATATAGTTCTGTACCGGGTCAATGTCGCCATACACCATTAAAGTTTCATAAAATAACACGATATCTTCAATTTCAGTGTCATGTAAAGGTGTCGCAACAATTCCCATGTCAAGTTGCCCTTCTTTCAGCTGTTTTGTAATGGAGTTGGTTGTTTGTTCTAAAATTTCTAGTTTTAAGTCAGGAAAGTTTTCTAAAATAGGTTTTAAAATTTTTGGAAGTAAAGAGTTTGCTATTGTCGGGATGATTCCAATTCTAATTTTTCCTTCAATTTTTCCAATACTCTTTTTGGCGTTGTCTTTTAAAAGCTGGCTATGAAGAACTACTTTTTTTGCATTTTCAATAGTTTCTATTCCAATTTCGGTTGTTTCAGTTGGATTTTTCTTTCGGTCAAAAATCACTATTCCAAGCTCTTGCTCTAATTTCTTGACCATTGCGCTCAATGTTGCTTGAGTTACATTGCAATACTCTGCGGCCTTAGTGAAATTTTTTAAGCGATCTACTGCAATTATATATTCTAATTGTTGGATATTCATATATAGATATTGTCTATAACAAAGATATAAAATTTCAGTTATGTCAATATGATTTTTGTCGATATTTTTGCATGAATTAAATAAAAAAATAATCTTATGAAACAAAAAGCATTAGTCTTATCAATAGCGATATTGATAACTCAGCTAACATTAGGTCAAACGTTGACAACAAATTCCGGAGCTCCAGTAGGAGACAATCAAAATTCAAAAACAATTGGACAAGATGGACAAGTCCTGCTTGAAGACATTCATTTGATTGAAAAACTAGCTACATTTGACCGCGAACGTATCCCGGAAAGAGTGGTTCATGCTCGAGGAACTGGTGCATTTGGAGAATTTGTTGCTGCCTCTGATTTTTCGGATGTTACGATGGCAGATTTCTTAAATAAAGCGGGTAAAAAAACACCATTATTGGTTCGGTTCTCAATGGTAATACATCAGGCAGGTTCTCCGGAAACGTACCGTGATCCTCGAGGTTTTGCAGTTAAATTTTATACTGAACAAGGAAATTATGATTTAGTAGGAAACAATTTGCCCGTTTTCTTTATCCGTGACGCAATGAAGTTTCCAGACATGGTTCATGCCTTTAAACCGTCCCCAATAACAAATGGCGCATCAGATCCGAACAGAGCATTCGATTTCTTTTCCAATGTACCAGAATCAACGCACATGTTTACTTGGGTATTTTCTGATTATGGAATCCCTGCTAATTTTCGCCAAATGGAAGGAAATGGAGTACATGCTTACAAATGGGTAAATGCGAAAGGCGAAGTAACCTACGTAAAATACAAATGGGTTCCGCAACAAGAAGTACGTAATTTATCGCAAGCCGAAGCTAATGCAATTCAATCCACACAAATTGAGCATGCTACTTTGGATTTGCGCAATGAAATTGAAAAAGGAAATTTTCCAAAATGGGATTTGTATGTTCAAATGTTGAAGAAAGAAGATTTTTTGGCTTTGGATTTTAATGCTGTTGATCCTACTAAAATTTGGCCTGAAAAAATTGCTAAACTGATAAAAGTAGGAACGATGACTTTGAATCAAAATCCATCAAATTATTTTCAACAAATAGAGCAAGCCGCTTTTTCGCCAGCAATTTTAGTTCCAGGTATTGAGCCTTCAGAAGATAAATTATTACAAGGGAGATTGTTCTCATATACTGATACACAACGCCATCGTTTAGGAGGGAATTTTCAACAAATTCCAGTAAACATGCCTAAAAACGGAGTGAACACCTACAATGAAAATGGGTATATGTCGTTGCGCCCTCAAACTGGTGATGTAAATTATCAGCCTTCAACAAATAAACCGGAGGTAAAGGATGATGCAAAATTCAAGTATTCAAAATCAGAATTTGCAAACGTAACTACTGCACAGTCAAAAATTTCGAAACCAAATGATTTTACACAAGCGGGAGATTTGTACCGTTCTTTTTCTAAGAAAGATCAAGATGCATTAATTTTTAATTTATCAGGTGCTTTAAAACAAGTAAAAAACAAAGTAATTGTTGCTAAGATGATTGCTCATTTTTATCAAGCGGATAGAGAATACGGAATGCGTTTAGCAAAAGAGCTTAAAATGGATCGTAAAGAATTAGAATCTTTAATGATGCAATAATTGTAAGGAAACTTAATAAAGGAGCGTTTTTAGCGCTCCTTTACTATTTAAATTTTAAAAAAATGAAAAAAATAATTTTCACCTTATTGATTTTAATTTCTGGTTTTTTGAATGCGCAAAACAGAGATGTTTTTGAGGCGGCAAGGACCAATGATCTAAAAACGATTGAAAAATTTGTACAGGAAGGGAATGATATAAATTTATTAAATTCCTCTGGTTATAGTTTGCTTATTCTGTCGGTTTACAATAATAATTATGAGGTTGCAACGTATTTGATTTCGCAAAAAGCAAATTTAGATATTCAGGATTCCTCCGGCAATTCCGCTTTGATGGGTGCGTGCTTTAAAGGGTATTCTTCCTTAGCAGAATTGTTATTGGCACACAAAGCAAGTCCAGACATAATAAATTACAATAAGGCAAATGCGTTATTTTTTGCTGCCACTTTTGGTCAGGAAAAATGTGTGGAAATTTTGTTGAACTATAAAATTAATACGCATCAAACAGACATTTTTGGAAAAACAGCTTTGGATTATGCGGTGAACCAAGAAAATGAGGCTATTATTGACTTATTAAATAAAAATATTTTGGTTAAATCATAAATTCAAATAAGGATAACAACTCTAATAATTATGGCGTAAATTAGTCTAAAACTACCTCTTAATTTGGCAAAATTTTACACCTCAGACTCTTTGCAACTTCACAAGTTATACCCTATCTTTGCGCCTTAATTTGAAACTACATAAATGAATAAATTATTGATTGTTGGAAGCGTTGCTTTTGATGCTATAGAAACGCCTTTTGGCAAAACGGATAAAATTTTAGGTGGAGCTGCACCTTATATAGGACTTTCGGCTTCTTTTTTTAATTTACAATCTGCCATAGTTTCTGTCGTTGGCGATGATTTTCCACAAGAATATTTAGATTTATTGACAGCAAGAAACATTGATATTTCTGGACTTGAAGTAGTAAAAGGTGGAAAAACGTTTTTTTGGAGCGGTCTTTACCATAACGATTTGAATTCAAGAGATACATTAGCAACGGAACTTAATGTTTTGGGTGATTTTCAACCGAAAGTCCCTCAGAATTTTAAAAATGCCGATATAGTAATGTTAGGAAATTTACATCCATTAGTACAAAGTAGCGTAATTGACCAAATGGAAACTAAACCAAAATTAGTGGTGCTCGACACTATGAATTTTTGGATGGATTGTGCTTTGCCTGAATTATTGGATGTGATGAAACGTGTTGATGTGATTACAATCAATGACGAAGAAGCAAGACAACTTTCGGGAGAATATTCTTTAGTGAAAGCGGCCGCTAAGATCCATAATATGGGGCCTAAATATGTAGTAATTAAAAAAGGTGAACACGGAGCACTTTTGTTTCACAATAAAGAAGTTTTCTTTGCGCCAGCACTGCCATTAGAAGAAGTTTTTGATCCAACAGGAGCAGGAGATACTTTTGCAGGAGGTTTTGCAGGATATTTAACACAGAGTGAAAACATCTCTTTTGAGAATATGAAAAATGCGGTTATATACGGTTCTAATTTAGCCTCATTTAGTGTGGAGAAATTTGGAACGGAACGGATGGTTAATTTAGATAAAGAGGAAGTTGTGTCCAGATTAAAACAATTTAAATCATTGACACAGTTTGACATAGAATTATAATACATGGAAACCTCGGAAACGGGGTTTTTTTGTTAAAAAAATATAAGAGATACCAAACTGGTTTGATTATTGCCCACATATAAATCAGTCCAATTCATTTTTTAGAATAACACAACAACAAACAACAACACAATGAGCGACGCTTTACAACACGAATGTGGAATAGCACTAGTTAGACTACTCAAACCGCTTGAATTTTACAAAGAGAAATACGGAACGGCTTTTTACGGAATACAAAAAATGTATCTCCTTATGGAAAAGCAGCACAATCGCGGGCAAGACGGAGCAGGTTTTGCAAGTATTAAAATGGATGTTGAACCTGGTGAGCGATACATAAGTCGCGTGCGATCAAACCATTCGCAGCCTATTCAAGATGTATTTAAACAAATAAATGAAAGAATAAATGAAGAGATGGCAGCTCATCCTGAATATGCGGATGATGTAGCGCTTCAAAAAGAGAATATTCCTTACCTAGGCGAATTGTTTTTGGGTCATGTGCGTTATGGAACTTTTGGGAAAAATAGTATCGAAAGCGTTCATCCATTTCTGCGTCAAAGCAATTGGATGCATCGAAATCTGATATTGGCCGGGAATTTCAATATGACCAATGTGAAAGAACTTTTTCAAAATTTGGTAGAATTGGGTCAGCATCCAAAAGAAATGGCAGATACGGTTACGGTTATGGAAAAAATCGGACATTTTCTGGACAAAGAAGTGATGCAGTTGTATCAGGATTGTAAAGAAGAAGGTTTGTCTAAAAGAGAAGCTTCTCCTGTAATTGCCGAACGCTTGGATATTGCTAAAATTTTGAGACGTTCTTCTAAAAATTTAGATGGAGGATATGCTATGGCTGGACTTTTAGGTCACGGTGATTCATTTGTCTTTAGAGATCCTGCCGGGATACGTCCAGCTTATTTTTATCAAGATGACGAAGTAGTTGTTGTTGCTTCTGAAAGACCGGTTATACAAACCGTTTTCAATGTGCCTTTCGAAAAAGTTCAAGAAATAGAACCTGGAACTGCATTAATAATTAAGAAAAACGGTACGGTTTCCATGGAAGAGATTCTTCCTCCAACAGTAAAAAAAGCCTGTTCTTTTGAACGAATTTATTTCTCAAGAGGAAGTGATGCTGAAATATATCAGGAAAGAAAAACATTAGGAAGATTGATACTTCCGGCGGTGTTAAAATCAATTGATCAAGACACAGACAATACGGTTTTCTCTTATATTCCAAATACTGCCGAGACGTCTTTCTACGGATTGGTGGAAGCAGCTCAAGATTTTCTGAATCAAAGAAAGAACAATTATATTCTTCAAAATAGAAATACCTTAACTAAGGAATCATTACAAGAACTCCTTTCTGTCAAAATTCGTACGGAGAAAGTAGCGATTAAAGACGCAAAACTTAGAACGTTTATTACAGAGGACAGCAGCCGTGATGATTTGGTTGCCCATGTGTATGATGTTACGTACGGCGTCATAAAGCCAACGGATAATTTAGTAATTATCGATGATAGTATTGTTCGAGGTACAACCCTGAAAATGAGTATCATCAAAATGATGGATCGTTTGAATCCAAAAAGAATTGTCGTCGTATCCTCTGCACCGCAAATACGGTATCCGGATTGTTACGGTATTGATATGGCAAAACTAGAAGGATTAGTAGCTTTTAAAGCCGCTTTAGAATTGCTAAAAGAAAGAAACATGTATCATATTGTTGATGAGGTATATGTGAAATGTAAAGCACAGGAAAACTTCAATGACACCGAAGTTATCAATTATGTAACAGCAATATATGCGCCTTTTCAACCGCAAGAGGTTTCGGATAAAATTGCACAAATGTTAAGCTCACCGGAGATAAAGGCCGAGGTAAAAATCATTTTCCAAACGGTAGAAGATTTGCATATTGCCTGTCCTAAAAATTTAGGGGATTGGTATTTTACGGGTGATTATCCAACGCCAGGAGGAAATAGAGTCGTTAATAGGGCTTTTATGAATTTTTATGAGGGGAAAGATGCTAGAGCATACTAATAATTGGTGCTGATAAGGTTTTAATCGGTTTTCCATGTTATTCATCTAATTTATTTGTAAGGGTAGTAACAACTAGTATAAATTTGAATCACCATAACATTAGTAGGTTAAGGTTATGGTAAATTTGGGGCAAAAAAGGTGGAAGAGATTCCACCTTTTTTATTGGAATGAAGTCTGAAAAAAGAGCATAGAAGAAAGAGAACAGAATAAAGAAAATAGAAAAAGACGAATAGCCAAGAGTTTATTCGTCTTTTTTGATAGAAAGTGTGGACAATCTATGAGGCATAAAAAAATAGACAAATTAACTTTTAAGTTATTTTGTCTATTCTCTATATTCTATTCTCTTAAAAGACTATTTCTCTAAAGCAAATCTTCTCGCCACTTCCGTCCAGTTAATTACATTGAAAAAGGCTTCGATATAATCTGGTCTTCTGTTTTGATAATGCAAATAATAAGCATGTTCCCAAACATCCATTCCTAAAATTGGAGTTCCGCCACAACCTATGCCTGGCATTAATGGATTGTCTTGGTTAGGAGTTCCGCAAACCTCAACTTTACCTCCTTTATGAACACAAAGCCACGCCCATCCAGAACCAAATTGAGTTGCTCCAGCTTTGCTGAACGATGCTTTAAATTCTTCAAAAGTTCCAAAAGCAGCTTCAATTGCAGCCAATAAATCTCCAGTTGGAAGTCCGCCACCATTTGGCGTCATTACCGTCCAAAACAAATTATGATTGTAAAAACCACCACCGTTATTACGAGCAGGCATGTTTTTCATGTCAAGATTAATCAAAATATTTTCGATCGTCTTTCCTTCCATATCCGTTCCTGCGATAGCAGCATTAAGATTGGTAGTATACGCATTGTGATGTTTCGAGTGATGAATTTCCATCGTGCGGGCATCAATATAAGGTTCTAATGCGTCATACGCATAAGGTAATTGTGGTAATTCAAAAGCCATAATATGATTGTTTAATGATTTATAAATATTTTATCCAAATTTAATCATTTAACTTTGGAAATAGAAATTCTATTTCGTTATAATTTCATTAAATTAATCAATAGTGTGCTCTTTAGAGTTGTAACATACTTGTTTTCAGAAGCTATTTACTTCGTCTGTTCCAATCTTTTATCCACCGAAAAGGCGCATAAAAAGGATTTTTACTTCAAACAAAGTTCACTGAACTCCTATAAGAGTAAAAGTTAGGTGAAGTAATCAGGGCTAAAAAACGACTGTGCTTTAAGGTATCATTCTGTTTTAAATACATGTTTTGGAACCGAAATATCCAAATTACGACTGCGCCATCGCCATACAAACAATACTGATTTTTGCACCCGGTATTTTAAGTATAGCCCGGGAACAAGCTTCTAAGGTGGCTCCGGTTGTAATAACATCATCAATTAAAAGGAAATGTTTGTTGTGATTTTTTTCAGTAAAGGAAACATCAAAAATAGATTCGATTCCTTCCGTTCTGCCTAGTAAATTTTTCTTGGATTGCGTTTTTGAATACACATTCCGAATCAAAAGTGAGTCATTGTAAGCTACATTTAAACTAGTGGAAAGTGCTTTTCCAAAAGCAGTAACTTGGTTGTATCCCCTTTCTTTTAGTTTCCTTCGATGCAATGGAACTGGAATAATTTCATTTACAGTTGTTAATAATTCAATGTTTTTCAAATCCTCGGCGTACCATTCCCCAAGAATTGTTCCTATTTCTTCGTGTCCTTTGTATTTCAAATTATGAATAAGCACTTGGACAATTCCCTTTTTATGAAAATAAAACAAAGCAGAAGTATGCACGACAGGAATTCGTCCGTAAAATTTTTTGAAAGCATCATTCTCTGGATTCAAATGATGATTGGTCAACGGAATATCGTGTCTGCAAACCGTACAAATCACATTTTCGTTCGCAATTAAAAAGGCGTTGCAACCGGAACAGACCTTTGGAAAAAAAAGATTAATAATGCTTTCAAACATGTAATCAGGGATTTATTTATAAAAATAGACAAAACAATGCTTCAATCTTTAACAATTTCCTTTTTTTTAAGTTCACTTTTTATATTTTTGCAGTATTATGGCAAAACAAGAAGATTTATTTAAGAATGTAATTTCGCATGCAAAAGAGTACGGATTTATTTTTCCGTCAAGCGAAATTTACGATGGTTTAAGTGCAGTCTATGATTATGCACAAAACGGAGTAGAATTAAAAAAGAACATACGCGAATATTGGTGGCGCGCCATGGTTCAAATGAACGATAACATTGTAGGTCTTGATGCCTCTATATTGATGCACCCAACTACCTGGAAAGCATCGGGTCACGTAGACGCGTTCAACGATCCATTGATAGACAACAAAGATTCAAAAAAAAGATATAGAGCCGATGTTTTGATTGAAGATTATGCTGAAAAACTCAACATAAAAGCAATCAAGGAAATCGAAAAGGCAAGAGTGCGTTTTGGTGACACCTTCAATGAACAGGAATTTGTGACTACAAATCCTCGCGTTATAGAGTATAAATCCAAAGAGAGAGAAATTCTGGAACGATTGGGACGTTCTTTAGGAAATGAAGATTTGGAAGATGTAAAAGCATTAATCGAAGAACTGGAGATTGCTTGTCCGGAAACGGGTTCCAGAAACTGGACCGAAGTGCGTCAGTTTAACTTGATGTTTGGTACCAAATTAGGCGCATCCGCAGATACAGCAATGGATTTATATTTGCGTCCGGAAACGGCACAAGGTATTTTTGTCAATTTCCTAAATGTTCAAAAATCAGGACGAATGAAAATTCCTTTTGGGATTGCACAAACTGGAAAAGCGTTTAGAAATGAAATCGTAGCCCGACAGTTTATTTTTCGTATGCGGGAGTTTGAACAAATGGAAATGCAATTTTTTGTGCGTCCAGGCGATGAAATGAAGCATTATGAATTCTGGAAAGAAGCCCGCTTGAAATGGCATTTATCACTTGGTTTAGGAAGAGAAAATTATCGTTTTCACGATCATGAAAAATTAGCCCATTATGCCAATGCAGCGGCTGATATTGAATTTAATTTCCCGTTTGGATTCAAAGAGTTAGAAGGAATTCACTCCAGAACTGATTTTGATTTGAAAGCACACGAGCAGTTTTCCGGCAGAAAATTACAATATTTTGATGCTGAATTAAATCAGAATTACGTTCCTTATGTAGTGGAAACTTCAGTTGGATTAGACAGAATGTTTTTGGCTGTTTTTGCCACTTCATTAAAAGAAGAAACATTAGAAGATGGCTCCACAAGAACTGTTTTGAAATTACCTTCGGTTCTGGCTCCAACTAAAGCAGCAATTTTGCCATTGGTAAAAAAAGACGGATTGCCAGAAATCGCACATAAAATCATTGACGATTTGCGTTGGGATTTTAATGTGACGTATGATGAAAAAGATGCCGTAGGAAGACGCTACAGAAGACAAGATGCGCTTGGAACGCCGTTTTGTATCACAGTAGATCATCAAACTATCGAAGATCAAACGGTTACTATTCGTCACAGAGACACGATGAAACAAGACCGTGTAGCGATTGCAGATTTAAAATCTATTATTGAAAATGAAGTTTCAATGAAAAACTGGCTGATGAAAATATAATTATTTGTAGTCTATATTCAAAAAAAGCTTCTCGATTGAGAAGCTTTTTTGTTTAAAATCGGTATCCTAACGTTATTCCGCCACGTCCTACTATCTCTGGACTATTATCACTAAATAAATTGCGTCCTATTCCAGCATTAAATTCAAAGACGAATCCTTTTCTATGAATCCATTTGGATCCAAGACCAAAACCAAGTGCGAAATCAGCTCCTACTTCATCTGCTACAAAATTAGTTATTGTCGTTCCATTATCGTAATAGTATGTTGTGTAGCCGTGATCTATATATGAATTTAACATTGCAAAACCTTCTACAAAAAATCCAGCAGCTGGTTTTTTTCCAAAATAAGCGCGGTAGTATGGAGTAAGACTAAAGTTAGTGTCAAATTCATCTTCAGCCACAAAAAAGAGTGAAATTCCTAATCCAGTATCCTCATTAATTAGTCGTTCATAAGTTAATTCTACCGCTCCTAGAACTAAAAATAGCGCATTCCCTTTTAATTCATTTCTTTGAAAATCGATTGTTTCTTTTTCTTGGCTAAAACCAAATAAAGAAGAAGTTAAGCAAATTAAGACAAATAATTTTTTCATAGTTTTTGTTTTTTGGAATAAAAGTAAGATAAATTTTTAAAAAAAATATTTTTAACAGTTACTTTTTGGTGGTTAATTCGGACAAAGTTATTATCAATCGACATTCATACTCTTTGAATCATCAGCACAACAAGTAACAGCTTCACTTTAGGAAAGTTTTTATGCTGACAACTAGAGGTGTTTACGAAATGAATTTAAATTCAAACGTCTATTAAAACAGTAATCATGTTCTTAATCGGATAAATCTGCATTTCATCTTAATGTATCAACATTTGTTAAAAACATATTAACAAGACCTATAAAAAAATAGTTAAATGCTTATTTTTAGAATGTTAAACACAAGTATTTTAGTCATTTTTTGATATTATTGTTTCATTAAATTGCTAAAACACCCCACCTAATTTAATAAACCAAAGTATATTTTGCTTTGGAAATCGGATGTAATGCTTAACAATCCCAGGAAAAGCAATTGATGAATTATTCGTACATTATTATTGACGACAATCAAGAAAGTGTTTTGAAAACAAAAGGCATTGCTGATGGTTTTTCAGAACTAACTTTTGTGGCCTCCGCAAATAATTATACTGATGGACTACATCTAATTTTAGAACATACGCCACAATTAGTTTTTCTTGAAATCGATCCTGTTGATACAACTAGCAATTTGTCTTTGGCATTGATCAATGAATTGCACCGTTACCTAAAAATAATTCCTAAAATTATTATTACCACCCGTAAAAAAGAGTTGGCTTTTGAAGCAATACAATATGAAGTGATGGATTATTTATTAAAGCCACTGGTACCAATCGATGTAATAAAATTGATTTTAAAATTAAATAAATCGGAAGTCGAAAGCGAGGTTGCTTTAAATGAATCGATCATCCTTGAAGAAAAGCCAACGTTCCTGCCACAACCTGAAACAGTACATCAGGGCCAGTCACTCACTTTGTGCATTAAATCATATGGGGATTATCGCTATATTGATGCAAAAGACATCTGTTACCTTAGAGCCGATAATAATTCAACGGACATTCATTTAAATAACGGGGAAATGATTACGGCTTTTAAAACATTGAAACATTTTGAAGGGGTATTGTCATATCCCTTTATTAGGATTCACAACAGTTATATTGTAAATAGGAACTATATTTCCAGAATTCACAGCGGAAATTCTGTGTGTTACATAAAAAACAGTACCGTAAAACTTCCTTTTTCTAAGTCTTACAAGACAAACATCGACCTTATTATCTCTGAATTTGCTAACGGAAATTATTTAGAAATCTAAAATTGTCCGTTCACCCGGATTTAATACCCATTCACTATCATTCGGGCAGGTTCTACCATATACCCTTTTTTTTGTAGGAAAAAATTAAGTTGTCTGTGTAGATTTACAAAAGAATTCCACGCTAATGTGGTTCTAGAAAAGTAAAATCAAACAACAATATAAAATTCCCAAATTATGAAAAAAGCAATTTTAACAATCGGATTATTTTCTTTAGTAATGGTATTAACTTCATTTACTTCAAATGAAGAAATTACTTCAACAACAAAAAATGATAACAAAGCAGAAGTTTTCAAAATTGAAAACGTACAACTAAATCTTGTTGGAAATGGTTCTGCTGGTGGAAACAAAAAAATGGACTAACCACATATATTTTTTTTTAAATTATAAAAGCTGTCAAATTTTTGGCAGCTTTTTTTATGCTAATACGTTTATTTTCTTATTTTTGATGGTAAAACTTTTTACTATTGAAACATCCTATATATACAACACTTTTTTTTATTTTTTTATTTTGTGGATGTACTCAAAAAAATACTCCAAATAAAATTACTTTAGATTCTAAAGATAGCCTTTCTACATATTTTTTATTGTCCAACGATTTTGATTTACCGTCTGAGCAACGAGAAAAATACGTAAAAAAAGCACTTCAAGTCATAACTCCACAAGAAAATGATTCTTTATATCGTGTAAACCTCTTCAAGATTGCTAATCGCTATTATAACTTAGCAAATTGGAAGGAGTATATAATAACAGTGCGATTGGTACTTGAAAAAGCTGAAATGAAGCAAGATGCATTTAGTATGGCAAAAGGGAATAATTATTTAGGAGATTATTATGACTCTCAAGGCATTCCGGATAGTTCATTCTTTTATTATAATAAAGCAGAAAAAATGTATTTTGAGTTAAACGACAATTATAACGTCGCAAAAACTATAATAATAAAAGCTAATTTACAATTTAATCAAAATGACTTATTAGGGTCTGAAAAAGCAGCTTCTAAAGCTTTAAAAATCATAAAGAATACTGACCAAAGCGACATCTTGTATGAAGCTTATAATTTATTAGGATTAATTTATAATGAACTAGAGGATTATAAAAATGCCATGAGGTATCACAATAGAGCTTTAGCCAGTATTGATGACGAGTTAATGGCCTCTTTTTATCAGCCAAAAGCGACTTCTTACAATAACATTGGTTACCTCCACCTTAAGACGCAAGACTACAAGCAGGCGAAAATATATTTTCAAAAAGGACTAGATCAAAAAAATGTATTTAAAGATAAGCCATCATTATACGCCATGTTATTGAATAATTTAGCGTATTCTAAATTCAAGCTTAATGAAAAGGAAGGGTTGCCAGGTTTGTTCTTTCGGTCATTAAAAATCAGAGATAGTTTACAACTTACTACGGGTGTCATAGCCAGTAAAATAAATTTATCCGAATATTTCATTTCAAAGAATGAAACTTTACGAGCAAGTCAGTTTGCCAAACAAGCCCTTGAATTATCCAAAAAAACAAACAATTATCGTAATGTTTTAAATTCGCTGAAGCAATTATCAATTATAGAGCCACAAAACGCTGCAGTTTATGGAAACGAATACATTCAAGTCAGCGAGAAATTACAAAAATCAGAACGTAAAATGGGTAATAAATTTACCCGTATCGAATACGAAACAGAGGAAATAAAAAACGAGAATAAGGACTTAGTACAACAAAACAGGAATTTAGTCTATATTTTTAGTGGTTTAGCAATGCTTGGTTTATTTTCCTTTGTCATTAGAACCCAAAAAGCAAAAAACAGAGAATTGTTATTCAAGCAACAACAGCAAATGGCCAATGAAGAGATCTATAATTTAATGATCACACAACAAAACACGATTGAAATAAATAGAATTAAGGAAAAGAAAAGAGTAGCACGCGAATTACACGACGGCGTTTTAGGCAGACTATTTGGAGTGCGAATTAACTTGGACAGCTTGAATAAGATTGTTGACGGGACTGCTGTGGAAAAGAGAAATAATTATTTAATAGAATTAAAAAATATTGAGCAGGATATTCGAGAAATTTCACATGACTTGAATAGAGAAAAATCAGAATTAATTAATAACTTCGTCGCCATAGTTAATAATTTATTTGAAGACCAAAAAAAGACTCATAAATCAAAATTAATTTCAAGTATTGATCCAGCTATAAAATGGGAACTAGTAAGTAACTCGCTAAAAATCAATTTATACCGTATTCTGCAGGAAGCACTCCAAAACAGTAATAAATATGCTAATGCTAATACCATTAAAATAGAACTAAGAAAAGAAGAAGATCATTTGATTTTAAAAATTAGTGACAATGGTGTTGGTTTTAATATAAAAACAGCTAAAAAAGGCATTGGTCTGCAAAACATACTTTTTCGGACCAAAGAATGCGATGGTATCTTTGACATACAATCCTCAAAAAAAGGAGGAACAATTATAACGGTTACCACCCCAATAGAATAAAAACAATCTTACAACTTATACAAAATGGCTAATGATTCCGTTGATACAGTAAAAACAAAGAATGAAATATTAATAGTTGACGACCATCCTTTTATAATAGAAGGATATAAAAATGCAATTACGAGGTATAATCCGGAGGAATTCGAGTTTTTTATAACTAAAGCAAAAGATTGCGAATCAGCCTACCATATTATTACCAATCCAGCTGTTGTGCCATTTGACATTGCTTTTTTAGATATTAGTATGCCGCCTTATGAAGAAAAAAATATTTATTCCGGCGAGGATTTGGCAAAATTAATATTAGAATACATGCCAAACTGCAAAATTATATTACTAACCATGTATACCGAATTGTTGAAGATAAAAACCATTATCAAAACAATAAATCCAAGTGGACTGGTTATAAAAAACGATTTAACTTTTGATGAATTAATTTTTGCTTTCGATAAGGTTATAAAAAACGAAAAATATTACAGCCAGTCCGTTTTAAAAATGTTGAATCAGGCAGAGGAAAATACAATAGAAATTGATCAATTTGATAAAGATATTTTGTTTCATATATCAAAAGGAACCAAGCTGAATGACATTCCACAATATATTCCAATTTCACTTGGCGCAATTGAGCAACGCAAACTGAATTTAAAAGAATTATTAAAAATAGAACATGGAAGCGATATTGATTTAGTCCAGGAAGCTAAAAACAAAGGATTGCTATTTTAATTTTATCAAATAAAAAACGACACTTAATAGGTGTCGTTTTTTATTTGTTTTAAAGAGATTTCTATTCACTCAAAGCATCCCAACCACGAGCTTTCAATGCTATTTTCGTGTTGGCACGAGTCACTAAATGAACGCCTTCGCTTTCTTGTGTCATGTGCCCAATGATTGTAAAGTTTGGATTCCCTTTGATTTTTTCAAAATCGTCCATGGCAATAGTGAAAAGCAATTCATAATCTTCGCCTCCGTTTATGGCAACAGTGGTACTGTCGATATCGAATTCTTCACAAACATTAATAAATGTTGGATCAATTGGTAGTTTGTCTTCGTATAAATTACACCCTACCTTAGATTGTTTGCACAAATGCATAATCTCAGACGATAATCCATCTGAAATGTCAATCATTGAAGTTGGTCTTATTTCTAAAGCGTGCAATAGAGTACGAACATCTTTGCGTGCTTCCGGTTTCAATTGTCGTTCAATTAAATATGTGTACGCATCTAAATCCGGTTGTGAATTTGGATTCACCTGAAACACTTGCTTTTCGCGTTCCAAAACTTGCAACCCCATATAAGCAGCCCCAATATCGCCAGTTACGACTAATAAATCTGTTTGTTTGGCACCATTTCTATACACGATTTCATTTTCATCTGCTTCGCCAATGGCAGTTATACTGATGATTAACCCTTTCTGGGAGGAAGTCGTATCCCCACCGATAACATCTACATTGTATTCATTTGCAGCATGCGTAATTCCTGCAAACAATTCATCCAAAGCTTCTAAAGGAAAACGATTAGAGACTGCTACTGAAACCGTGATTTGCGTGGGTTTAGCATTCATGGCGCAAATATCAGAAACATTGACCACTACCGCTTTGTAGCCCAAATGTTTTAAGGGCATGTATGCCAAATCAAAATGCACACCTTCTATCAATAAATCCGTCGAAACTACTACTCTTTTATCTTTGAAATCCAAAACAGCGGCGTCATCGCCAATTCCTTTTAAAGTTGAAGGCTGATTGATTTTGAAGTTTTTTGTCAAATGGGCAATCAATCCAAATTCGCCTAACTGAGCAATACTTGTGCGTTGTGGGTTTTTATCTTCGATCATTATTTAAATTATTTTTGAGGTTGCAAATATACAAAGAAATATTCGCCTTGATTTGTTCCAATTTTCATTAATTTCATTCGAACTTTCAAATACTTAAATCGGACAAAATGAAATTATTTGATATCGTTACCCGTTGGGCATAATTGAAAATTCACTTATGATGTAAAAACAACCGTTCAGAGATGAGCGATTTTTTTGCATTACCTAATTAAATTCAAATTAAACAAGCGTAAAAATAAAGGTTTGCACCTATCTGTTACGCGTGTATAAAATCAATCAATAGAATTATATTGAATATTGCATTATCTGTTACGTGCGTGTAAACATTATTTAATTAAATTCTATTAATAGTTGATTAATCAGATTTTTTTTTAATATTAGAGGGGAATTTTAATTTATTTCAGTTACTTATATGAACTAAAAAAACACCCAGAAAATGAGTGTTTTTTAAAATGGCTAACTAAATGTTAACTAAAATGTTTGTTAAGTACTGTAAACAGGGTATTAAAGTGACCACGGCAGGGTTCGAACCTGCAACCCTCAGAGTCGAAATCTGATATTCTATCCAGTTGAACTACGCAGTCAATATTATTTCAGATTATTCAGCAACAGTTTTATATCCTATATATAAAACTGTTGCTCTTAAATCATAAATCTATGTCAATAATTTTTTAACTATAGTAGAGATCGTTTTCCCCTCAGCAGTTCCACCTAATTGTGCTGCGGCCAATCCCATTACTTTTCCCATTGCTGCAATGCCTGCGGCACCAGTTTCGGCAATGATTTTTGCTACTACAGCTTCTACTTCTGCTTCGCTTAATTGTGCTGGCAAGAATTTTTCTATTACTGCTATTTGTGCTAATTCTGGTTCAGCCAAATCCAAACGATTTTGTTCTGTAAAAATTTTAGCGCTATCCTTACGGGTTTTTACTAATTTTTGAAGCAATTTTATTTCATCATTCTCTGAGATTTCTTCTTTTGATCCTGTAGCGGTTTGCGCTAGTAAAATTTCAGATTTAATAGCTCTTAAGGCTTCTAGAGCAACTGTGTCTTTGGCTCTCATGGCTGTTTTAATTTCGTCCATGATGTGTATTGATAAACTCATAATATTTAGTGTTTATTTATTAATCGATTATTTATCAAATCGATTATTGAAATGCTCATTATAAAACCACTACTTTTCTGAATGTTCGAAAGGGTAGTAAAGGCTCCTGCTTTTTTTGCGGGACTTGAAACAACCGCTTTTTTAATGCCCGACAAATTTAAAAAAATTTACTGGAATTAACAACAAATTGCCTTGTTCAGATTACACAAAAAAAGTAACCCGAAAATCAAATTAAATTTTCGGGTTACTTAGTTTATTTTGAGTTCATTAATCCACGTTATCGTGTAAGTATGAATTATTTGAACGCAGCTGCAAATCATTATTACTATCCGTTCCTACAGAAATTCTAGAATTCGTATTATTAGCTTGATGGTTTGAAATGTCTATTCCTAATCTTTTGTAAGCCGGTTCTTTTTCATATTCTTCAATTTTAGAGACATTGTTATGAAACTTATAATTGAATTCTTTTAATTTTTTCCTTCTTTCATCCGCTCTCATTCGCAATGATTCTTCGATAGTCATTTCAGTAGGCGAAATTGCTTGAAAGTCAACTGGAACCAGCGCTGCGCTGTCAACTTGTTTCATGGTAATGTTTAATTCCTCCGGAATTACAACCTCTGGAGTTTTCGCTACTGGTTTTGCCATGAAATCATTTTCTGGCTCCATATATTCTTCAAGAGAATATTTAATGATTCCGTTATCTGTCAATTCCGTTACCGGAACAAATTGAACGGCTTCATTTACTCTTATATCACTCATTTCTGGAGTCAATTCAAATAAAATTTTACTGGCCTCTACCGGAACTACAGGCGCTGTTTTAAAAAGTGGCAGATCAAAGGAGAATGTAGTTTGTTCCTGTCTTTCTACTGCTTTTGGCTGAATAGTCTTTAGCTCTTTAACCTCGGCGACAGGTGATGTGATTGTAAAATCAATATCTGTTATTGGAGAAACAATTTCAAAAGTCACATCTAAGTTTTTGATAAATTCAGACATAACGATTAGTTCTTCGTTATTAATGACTGGCACCGTTACCACTGGCTCAGGAGCAGCTACTGTATCTTCTAATAAATCAAAAATAACTCTCTCATTTGAATTAGTCGATGGTGATTCCATATTCAAATCAAATGCAGCAACTGTCTTGTTGGTTAGATTATGAACACTTCGCTGTTCGTCCCCTAGTGTATGTATTATTTTTTTTGGTTCTGTATTTACAATTTCGTTTTGTTGTTCGATATCAAATCCTGTGGCAATAATGGTCACAGCAATAGCGTCTCCCAGAGATTCATCTTCACCAACTCCCATGATAATGTTAGCGTTATGGCCTGCTTCCACTTGTATGTGATCATTAATCTCTCCTATTTCGTCAATGGTAATTTCATTAGTTCCAGAAACGATAAGCAACAATACGTTTTTGGCACCTGTAATTTTATTGTCATTCAACAAAGGAGAATCTAAAGCGGCGATAATCGCTTCCTTAGCTCTGTTTTCACCTGAAGAAACAGAAGATCCCATAATAGCCGTTCCGCTATTAAACAATACTGTTTTCGCATCTCTTAAATCGATATTCTGGGTGTAGTGATGCGTAATTACTTCGGCAATACCTCTTGAGGCTGTCGCCAAAACTTCATCTGCTTTTGAAAACCCTGCTTTGAAACCAAGATTTCCATATACTTCTCTTAATTTATTATTATTGATAACAATTAAAGAATCGACTTGTTTGCGTAATTTTTCGATACCAATTAAGGCTTGTTCCTGACGCACTTTCCCTTCAAACAAGAAAGGCAAAGTCACAATACCCACCGTAAGAATGTCTCTTTCTTTAGCCAATTGTGCAATTACTGGTGCAGCACCCGTACCAGTACCACCACCCATTCCGGCTGTGATAAATACCATTTTAGTATTGCGATCCAACATTTTTTCAATCTCGGAAATGCTTTCAATAGCTGATTGCTGTCCAACATCCGGGTTTGCTCCTGCACCAAGTCCTTCGGTTAAGTGTACTCCTAGCTGAATTTTATTAGGCACAGAACTACTCTGTAAAGCTTGAGAATCCGTATTACATACGATAAAATCTACGCCTTTGATCCCTTGTTTAAACATGTGATTGATAGCGTTACTTCCGCCTCCACCTACACCAATAACTTTGATTACATTTGATTGGTTTTTTGGTAAATCAAATGAAATACTTCCAAATTCTGAGTTGCTCATCATTTTATTTGGTTTTTGATATTTATTATTAATTCTTGTGAATGTTTTTACTGTCTATTCTGCATTATCCAGAAAGTCTTTAATCTTATCAACATAACGATCAAAGAAATTTTTCTGTATTCTGTTTACGGTAGAATTCTGTTTTTCTTTTGAATTCTGACCTTCTTCCCCTTCCTCTTCCTCTTTTTCAGGAATTTCATACACAAGATTTTCAGCCGCGGCTGCCCTGTAAGCCAATGTTCTTGGTTGCTCTACAGCATCTTTTCTAACTGCACTCTGTGATTTATTCTCAATACTTTTCATTACTAACCCAACAGCTGTTGCGTACAAAGGACTTGAAATCTCCTCGTCAGAATTCCCTGCTAGATGTTCATTTGGATATCCAATTCTGGTATCCATCCCAGTAATGTATTCTACTAATTGCTTGATGTGTTTCAATTGGGCACCTCCGCCAGTCAGCACTATCCCTGCAATTAGCTTTTTGCGAGGATCTTCATGACCGTATGCTTTTACCTCTGTAAATACTTGATCTACGATCTCAACAACACGCGCATGAATTATTTTGGAAAGATTCTTTAACGAAATTTCTTTTGGTTCTCTGCCTCTTAATCCCGGAATGGAAACAATTTCGTTGTCTCTATTTTCTCCTGGCCAAGCAGAACCAAATTTAACTTTCAACAATTCAGCTTGTTTTTCAATAATCGAGCATCCTTCTTTGATATCTTCCGTAATGACATTACCACCAAAAGGAATTACCGCTGTGTGACGAATAATACCATCTTTAAAAATAGCCAAATCTGTTGTTCCTCCACCAATATCGATCAATGCAACTCCAGCTTCTTTTTCTTCCTGACTCAAAACGGCATCTGCTGAAGCCAATGGTTCTAATGTTAAACCTGATAATTCGATTCCGGAACTTTGAATGCATCTGCCTACATTACGTATCGATGAAGCTTGCCCCACTACAACATGAAAACTAGACTCTAATCGTCCGCCATACATTCCTATAGGCTCTTTGATTTCGGATTGTCCGTCAATTTTAAATTCTTGCGGCAAAACATGTATGATTTCTTCCCCTGGCAACATGGCCAATTTATTTACTTGATCAATCAAAAGCTGAATGTCATTCCCTCCAATTACTTCTTCGGGATTGCTTCTACTGATATAATCAGTATGCTGAATACTGCGGATGTGTTGTCCCGCGATTCCTACCACTACATCTTTTATTTTATAACCTGAATTATTTTCGGCTTCTTGAATCGCTTGCTGTATTGACTGTATGGTTTGAGTAATATTATTTACCACGCCTCTTGCTACACCTAAACTTTTAGATTTTCCTACACCTAAAATTTCTAGTTTGCCATATTCATTCTTCTTGCCTATCATGGCAACTATTTTAGTTGTCCCAATATCTAGACCTACTGCAATATTCTCTTTTTCCATTATCTATTATTTAGTGCAAACTACTTGTTCCGTAAATCGGAGGTCAATTTTCTTATATTTATACAACGAACTGTCTAAAACCGCTTTTTGAAAAAAAGCTTTATAATTTTTAAATTTATGCGCTACATGTATCAATTTACCAAAATCTATTTGATAGTCAAAATTTCTGTTTAACATTTTTAAGCTTCCATTTGGCATAATTTGAACTCCAATGATGTTTTTTTTCAAAAAATCATCTTCATAAATCATGCGAAGTAAACTAGTTAAATCTTCGTTGTTGTTTTTATTTATTCTCCCTGAAACAAGCGGAACTCTTGCTGTAAAATTAGTTGATAACGGCATTCTATTCCCTTCGTAATCAATGTAAAAAGAACCTTCATCACCAAAAACTCTAGCAATAGGTTTTTTTTGTTTGACTACTGCTTTTAACACCCCGTCAATGGTTACAAATACGTGTGATTTTTCAATCATCGCATGTGCATCGAGAGTGGATTCCAACTTATTCAAATCTAAATTAACTTTTTGAATGCTTGATGCCTCTTTTTTATTTTCTATTAACAATTTATCAACCGTTTCTTGCCGCACAAAAGGAGCGTTATCCCCTACAAAAACAACGACAGATTTAGACAGTTTTCTATTTTTATTTCGATCTGATGTAAACGAAAAAAGAAAAATCACTACCACAACCATGAGCAATAATCTAATATTGGTCCAATTAAATACTTTCATGTATCGCTTTTTTTATGATTGGTACTAATTCTCCAATATCTCCTGCTCCAATTGTTACTATTACAGTAGCACCGCTTGCTAAAATTGTTGGAATTAAATCCTCTTTAGAAACTATTTTTTTATGGTTATTAGTCATTTTACTCATCAACCATTGTGCGTTAACACCCTCCATTGGCAATTCACGAGCCGGATAAATATCTAATAAAACAACCTCATCAAAGGCGGATAAACTTTTAGCAAAATCATCCACAAAATCTCTGGTTCTACTAAACAAATGAGGTTGAAAAACAGCCAATACTTTTTGATTTGGATACAATTCGCTGACTGCTTGATGCACGGCATTTATCTCTGTAGGATGATGCGCATAATCATCTATATATACTTTTCTATCCGTTTTTATTTGGTACGAAAACCTTCTTTTTATTCCTTTGAATGATGCAATGCCTTTTGCAATGGCATCGGTTGGGGTGCCGAATAAGTTAGCCATTGCAATAGCCATTAATGCATTCATTAAATTATGTCTTCCCGGTAAACCAAAATGTAAATCTCTAATTATTTCGGTAGGCGTTTGCACATCAAAAACGTAACTGCCGTTTCCTACTCTAACATTAAATGCCTTGTAAACAGCCGCTTCGTTTACTGCACAAGTGATGCCTTCTAATGGCAATTCTTTTGTTATGAAAAGATTGTTTTTATCTTCTATTTTAGAAGCAAATTCAATGAAAGAAGCTTCTATTGCTTCACTGGTTCCATAAATATCTAAATGATCCGCATCCATTGAGGTAATACATGCAATATTAGGATGCAAATGCAAAAAGGAACGGTCAAATTCATCCGCTTCAACTACAGTCACGGTTGAACCGCTTCCTATTAAATTTGAATTATAATTTTCGACTATTCCACCAATAAACGCGGTAACATCAGCACCACTTTCATACAAAAGATGGCCTAAAATTCCTGATGTAGTTGTTTTACCATGTGTTCCGGCAACCGCAAAACAAAAGGTGTCTTTTGTAATTAACCCTAAAACTTCGGCTCTTTTTTTGATTTGGTAATTTCTTTCTACAAAAAAATTCCACTCAGAATGCGTCTTAGGAACAGCCGGAGTAATAATTACCAGTGTATTGTCTAGATAAAAATCTTTTGGAATCAAATCAATACTGTCTTCGAAATGAATTGAAATTCCACTTTCAATTAACTCCGTAGTAAGAATAGAAGGCGTTTTATCATAACCCGAAACTTGCTTTCCCAAATTGCGAAAATAACGAGCCAGATTACTCATCCCGATTCCTCCAATCCCTATAAAATAGACGTTATGTATTTGATTTAAGTTCATTTTTTTATGTCTTAAAGTCTTAAAGCCTTAAAGTTTTAAAGTCATTTGACTTTATGCCTTTCGGATTTGGACTAATTTAATTATTTCATCTACAATTTGTTTTGTTGCTTCTGGCAGAGCCAACTGTTTTATGTTTTCACTAAGTTCTTTCTGTTTTTCCGGATCATTGACCAAGGACTCAAAAACAACACTAAATTGTGTGTCCAGTTGATTTTCTTTAAGCAGAATTGCTCCATTTTGATCTACTACAGCTTGCGCATTTTTAGTTTGATGGTCCTCTGCAACATTAGGCGAAGGGATAAAAATCACCGGTTTACCAACAATGCATAATTCCGAAACAGAAGATGCTCCTGCCCGGGAAATCACAAAATCTGCTGCTGCATATACTAAATCCATCCGGTCAATAAAAGAATGAATTTGTATGTTTTCATTTTCTTGACAATATTTATACTCCTCAAAATACAATTTCCCACATTGCCAGATCACTTGTACATTATGGGCTGAAAAAGTTAGAATTTCTTTAGCAATCAACTGATTTACTCTTCTTGCACCAAGACTTCCTCCTAATACCAAAAGCGTTTTTTTATTGGGATCTAAATCAAAATAGCGAATTGCCTCCGCTCTTTTACTGTCAATATCAATTAAATCCTGACGCACTGGATTTCCAGTCAAAATCATTTTTTCTTTCGGAAAAAATCGCTGTAAATTCTCGTAAGCCACACAAATCTTATTGGCTCTTTTGCTTAACAATTTATTGGTAATTCCTGGAAAGGAATTTTGTTCCTGAATCAGTGTTGGAATTCCGCAAAGCGCTGCTATCTGTAACAACGGTCCACTGGCAAAACCACCTGTTCCTATTACTACATCTGGTTTAAATTGTTTGATTATAGTACGTGATTTCAATAAACTACTAATCAGTTTTATTGGAAAAAGAGTGTTATCAAAGGTGAATCGTCTTTGTAATCCTGCAATCCATAACCCTATTATTTTGTAGCCTGCCTGAGGTACTTTTTGCATTTCCATTTTATCTTTGGCCCCTACAAAAAGGAAATCAGCGTCCGGAAAACGAATTTTCAATTCATTAGCAATAGCAATTGCCGGATAGATATGCCCACCCGTTCCACCTCCACTTAATATGAATTTATACTGTTTCATTTTCAATCAATTACTGCGTTATTGTGTTTTTATAAAACAACTTATTTATTTAAAACTGCCTGCAATGGATTTTTCGCTTTATCTTCAATAGAATAGGATTCCTCAACCACTGTTTCTTCTTCTAGTTCCCTATCGATTAATTTCTGAAGTGCTTCTTCCCTTTTGGCTGCTTCTTTCAATTCTTGTACGATCTCTTCTTCTTTTTTGGTCACACTAATAATGATTCCAAGGGCAAAACACGTCATCCAGATAGAACTTCCTCCGCTGCTAATCAAGGGTAATGTTTGTCCAGTGACCGGTAATAATTCTACAGCAACAGCCATGTTGACCATGGCCTGGAATATCATTGGGAAACCCAAGCCTATGACGACTAATTTCCCAAAGAGCGTGGTGGCTTTGTGTGAAGCAATAACAAATCGGAACAACAACAATAAGTATAGTGTAAGCACGCCTAAACCTCCAATGAGCCCATATTCTTCTACAATAATTGCAAAAATAAAATCAGAAGAAGATTGTGGCAAAAAGTTCTTTTGAATGCTTTTCCCCGGACCTAATCCGTATATTTTTCCGGATGCAATTGCAATTTTCGCTTTTTCAATTTGGTAATCGTCTTCCTCTGGTTTATCTGTGGTAAAACTTTCAATTCTGTTTCCCCAAGTTCCTACCCTACTAAAAAATTTCGAATCAGGAAACGCTTTTGAAAGCAGAATAAAAAAGGCCAGAAATACAATTCCTGAACCCAGAATGACTGCAATGTATTTGATAGGATATTTTCCAATAAAAACCAACATCAATACCATCGAAAAAATCAATGCCGTTGTTGAGAAATTAGCTGGCAAAATAAACATTAAGGTAATGAATACCGGCGTCCAAAGCTCCCAAATAGAAGACTTAAAAGTAATAGGGACTTCTCTGGTTTTAGACAAGTACCGCGCTACAAAAATAAACAACACTATTGAGGCCAATGTTGACGTTTGGAACGTGACCCCAATAAACGGAACCTGAATCCATCGACTGGCATTAGCGCCGGCAATAACTGTTCCTTTGATCAAGGTGTAGGCTAATAAAACCCAAACAACGGGCAATCCTACTTTAGAAATAGCCCGAAAATAATGATACGGTACTTTATGAACCCAGTAAATAATTAAAAAACCAATACAAATATGAGCCAAATGTTTGACTAAATAGCCCAATGTATTTCCGGTTCCCCGACCAAGATAGGCCAAGTTACTACTCGCACTAAAAACAGGCATAAAGGAAAACAAAGCCAATAAAGCCACGAATGACCAAATTACTCTATCTCCTTTCAAATTGTTTATTAGTTGCTTCATTTTTGGTTTTGGCTTTTTTTGGTTTTGGATTTTGGCGCTAAAACCTAGCACCTAGAACCTAAAACCTTTTTTCTATAAATTTCTAACGGCTAGTTTAAACTGATTTCCTCTGTCCTCATAATTTTCAAATAAATCAAAACTGGCACATGCCGGGGACAATAACACTACGTCTCCTTTTTCTGATACTCGTTGTGCCATTCTCACCGCATCATCCATACTGGACACTTCAATCATCATGTCAACCACATTCCCAAAAACATCAATTATCTTTTTATTATCCACACCAAGGCAGATAATCGCTTTAACTTTTTCACGCACTAAGGACATCAATTCATTGTAATCATTTCCTTTATCAACCCCGCCCACAATCCATACCGTAGGAGCATTCATACTGTCTAATGCAAAAAAAGTAGCGTTCACATTCGTTGCTTTAGAATCATTAATATACTGCACGTTTTGGATTTTAAAAACTTTTTCTAAACGGTGTTCTACTCCTTGAAAATTAGAAAGACTCTCCCGAATTGTAGCTTTTCTTATTTGCATTAATTTTGCCACAGAAGTTGCTGCCATTGCGTTTTTCATGTTATGTTTCCCTTCTAAAGCAATGTGTTCGGTGTCCATTGTAAACTCTTCCTGATTAATCTTTATTTCCATTTTGTTGTTTTGTATATAAGCTCCTTCGTTGAATGTTTTAGTCAATGAAAAAGGAATTAATTTCGCCTTTGTTGTGTGTGTTTTGAACCATTCATTGATGGCTTCGTCATCCGCATCGTAAATGAGGTAATCCTCCTGAGTCTGATTCATCGTAATCCTGAATTTTGCGTCAATATAATTTTCATATTTATAATTATATCGATCCAGATGATCCGGGCTTATATTGGTAATTATGGCAATATGCGGTTTGAAATTTTCAATCCCGTCCAGCTGAAAACTACTCAATTCAAGCACATACAAATCATATTTATTATCAGCAACTTGCCAGGCAAAACTCTTTCCTATATTGCCCCCCAATCCTACATTTAGCCCCGCTGCTTTTAGCAAATGATGTGTCAGCATTGTAGTGGTGGTCTTTCCGTTACTCCCAGTTATCCCTATAATGGTAGCCTCAGTGTAAGGAGCAGCAAACTCAATTTCAGAAATTACCGAGATTCCTTTCTCCTTTAATTTTTTTACAATTGGAGAATTATCCGAAATTCCGGGACTTTTCATCACCACATCAGCATTCAAAATCAATTCTTCCGTATGCAGCTGCTCTTCCCAGGTTATTTCATTAATAAGAAGAACCTCTTTGTAATTCTCTTTTATCTTTCCAAAATCAGACACAAAAACATCATATCCTTTTTTCTTACCCAGAATAGCAGTGCCAACACCGCTTTCGCCTCCACCTAAAATTACTAGCCTCATGTTATCTTAATTTTAAAGTAACGATTGACAAAATGGCCAGCATGATGGCAACAATCCAAAACCGGGTCACAATTTTACTTTCGTGATAGCCCTTTTTCTGATAATGGTGATGCAAAGGCGACATTAAAAATATTCTTCGGCCTTCGCCAAAGCGTTTCTTGGTATACTTGAAATAACTGACCTGAAGAATCACAGATAAATTTTCGACAAGAAAAATTCCGCACAATAAAGGAATCAGCATTTCTTTACGGACTGCAATTGCCAGAACTGCAATAATTCCGCCTATTGTTAAACTTCCTGTATCACCCATAAAAACAGATGCCGGATACGAATTGTACCAAAGAAACCCGATTAACGATCCAACAAAAGCCGCAATAAAGACTGTCATTTCCCCTGAATTAGGGATATACATGATGTTCAGATAATTAGAGAAAATAATGTTTCCCGAAACAAACGTAAATATTCCCAGTGCCAATACTGAAATCGCGGATGTTCCTGCTGCCAAACCATCTATTCCATCAGTCAAATTAGCTCCATTAGAAACAGCGGTGATAATAAAAATAACAACCGGAATAAAAATCAACCAAGCCCATTTTTCATATCCTTCCCCAGTCCATGCTAATAGTTCCGCATAATCGAATTCATTATTTTTAAAAAAAGGAATCGTTGTTGCAGTTGATTTTTCTTCGAGCGGCGCTTGAAAAACTACATTTTCAGTAGAAGCCTTGAAAACATTGGCTTTACCAATATCCGTTCTCACTGTAACCCCGGCATGAAAATACAAGACGGTTCCCACAATGAGACCTAAACCCACTTGACCAACAACCTTAAATATTCCTTTTAATCCTTGTTTGTCTCTTTTGAAAATTTTAATATAATCATCTATAAAACCAATAGTCCCCATCCAAAGCGTGGTAACAATCAATAACACAATGTAGATATTATGCAATTTTGCAAATAATAATACCGGTACCAGCGTAGCAAAAATAATGATTAATCCACCCATGGTCGGCGTCCCCGCTTTTTCGTTCTGACCAGCTAAACCAAGCTCTCGCACGGTTTCACCCACTTGCTGTCTTTGCAAAAAGCGAATTATAATTTTTCCGTAAATTGTTGATAACAACAACGAAAGCATCAATGCTAATGCAGATCTAAAAGTGATGTACTGAAAAACACCGGTTCCCGGAACGTCAAGTGTTTTGTCTAAATATTCAAATAAATAGTATAGCATATCTCTTTGTTTATTTGGTTTATCTTTTTTTGGTTATTTGGTTAATCGGTTATTTGGATATTCCCATAAACAAATAAACAGTTACTCCGGTTAAACTTTTATTTTCCCAGTTGGCCTAGTGTTTTTTTAACTATTTCCATGTCATCAAAATCAAGGCGAATTCCATTTATTTCCTGATACGTCTCATGCCCTTTCCCAGCAATTAAAATAATATCGTTGGGCTGTGCCAATTGACATGCGGTTTTTATGGCTTGCTTTCTATCGGTTATTGACAGCACTTTTTTATAGTTTTGAGCGGCTACACCGTGTTCCATTTCGGTGATAATCACTTCCGGATTTTCATTTCTTGGATTATCCGAAGTGAAAATTGCTGTATCACTCCATTCAGCGGCAATTCCGGCCATAATAGGGCGCTTGCTTTTGTCTCTATTACCACCGCACCCCACAACGGTGATCAACTGTTCATTTTTGGTGCGAATGTCATTGATGGTTTTTAGTACATTTTCTAAAGCATCCGGCGTATGGGCATAATCTACAATAGCGGTAATATTTGAAGCAGAAACAATAAATTGGAAACGTCCCGAAACACTTTCTAAATCCGACAATAAACGAAGTACTTCCAGACTTTCCATTCCTAATTCGACTGCCGCTCCATAAATAGCTACTAAATTATACGCATTAAATGTTCCTATCAGCTTAACCCAAACTTCATTTCCGTTTATTTTCAACAACAAACCGGACAATTGATTTTCCAGGATTTGCGCTTTATAATCCGCATACGATTTTAAGGCATACGTACATTTTTTGGCTTTTGTATTTTGTAACATTACTTGCCCATTTTTATCATCAATATTCGATAATGCGAAGGCAGTTTTAGGCAAATTATCAAAGAAGGCCTTTTTTACATCTCTATATTCTGCAAACGTTGGATGATAATCCAAATGATCATGAGACAAATTAGTAAAAATACCCCCTACAAAATGCAAGGCTTCGGTTCTTTTTTGGTGAATACCATGAGAACTGACTTCCATAAAACAATAGTCGACTCCATTTTTGACCATTTCATTCAAATAGTAATTTATAGTAATCGAATCCGGAGTCGTGTGTGTGGCTTTATATTCAATATCATCAACTAAAATTTTAACTGTTGAGAGCAATCCCACTTTAAACCCTGCCTTTTTAAACAATTGATACAACAAAGAAGCAATTGTGGTTTTCCCGTTTGTTCCTGTAATTCCAACCAATTTCAGGTTCTTAGAAGGATCCCCAAAATAATTAGAGGCCATAAATGCCAAGGCTGAATTCGTATCTTTTACCTGAACGTACGTAATTCCTTTTTCAATAATTTCCGGAAATGTGTCACAAATCACCGCAACTGCTCCTAATGCGATTGCTTTTCCTATAAAATCATGACCGTCTGATATTGACCCACGAATTGCTACAAAAACATCGTTAGACTCAATTTTTCTAGAATCGAAATCTATTTTGTTTACAGTAATATCCGTCGAACCCATTACGGCTTCAATGGCTACTTTGTATAATATGTCTTTTAGTATACTCATGATAATTCCAATAGTATCGTTGTGTTTTTTAGAATATTTTGACCTGCTTCAAGCGACTGTTTTTTCACTTTTCCAACTCCTACGACCTTTACTTTGACTCCCAAATTTCCTAATAAAGCAACAGCATCCATTCCTGGCATTCCTTTTACATTGGGTATAAACTGTTGTTTGTTCTGAGATTTCACAAAATAAGAATCATAATTATTTTCTTGTTTTGGTATCTTTCTATCTAAATTTTTAATTTCATTTGTCGAAGGGGCATCGGTAAATATTTTTTGTGCGATTCTCTTAAAAACGGGACCAGCCACATCCGCACCGTAATAATTATTTAGCGCTGTACTTGGTTTATGCACCACAACTATACAAGAATACATTGGTTTGTCTGCCGGGAAGTAACCCACAAAAGACGACGCATAATATTTTCCAGTTCCTCCAGCCTTTCCGTAATTCACCGCCGCTGTTCCTGTTTTTCCTGCCATCGAAAAATCTTTTGAATATAATTTAGAAGCCGTTCCTTTTTTGACAACATTTGCCAGAACTGCCCTTAATTTGGAAATAGTTTGTGGGGAACAAATTCTTGGATTCAAAACTTCTTTCTCATATTTTTTGATGGTTCTGTTCCATTCTTTTATTTCAGAAACAAATTGAGGCTTTACCATTTCCCCATCATTGGCAACCGCATTATAAAATGCCAGTGTCTGCATGGGAGTTATGTGGACTCCATATCCAAAAGCCATCCAAGGAAGCGAAATATTTGACCAGTTTTTATCGCCTGGCTGAGGGATATAAGGCACGCCCTCCCCTTTGATGGAGAGTCCTAAAGTTTTGTTTAATCCAAAATCATTAAGATGATTGACAAATTGCGACGGGTTATTTTTGTACGCTTCATACACCGCCTGAACCATGATGGTATTAGACGAAAGTTCAAAACCTCTTGCTAAAGAAATTTTTCCATAACCGCCTTTGTGGGAATCACGCACTTTTTTACCTGAATATACAACGACTCCTCCTTTGCTGTCATAAACAGAACTGGTATCCGCTTTTTTATCTTCCAGAAGTGCCATCAAATCCGCTAATTTATAGGTAGAACCCGGTTCATGAGACTCCGCTACTGCGTAATTAGTGGTTTCGTAGTACGTTCCGTCTTTTGCTCTTCCTAAATTAGAAATTGCTTTCACATGACCCGTTTTAGTTTCCATAACCACTACAGAACCATGATCTGCCTGATACAATTCCAACTGTTTAAGCAAAGCATGATGTGCGATATCCTGAATATAAACATCAATTGTTGATATAACATCATAGCCGTCCTGAGGGTCTACTTCATTAACATCACGTATGGGTTTCCACTGTCCCTTGGCTATTTTCTGTTTTAATATTTTGCCGTCTTTACCATTTAGATAGTTCCTAAAAGCCCATTCGATTCCTTTTCCATCCAGCGATTGCCCGTTTGATGTTCGCTCATACCCTACAGTACGTTCTGCAATTTTTCCAATAGGATGCTCTCTTATGGTTTCCTGTTCTACAATAATTCCTCCTTTATAAGCACCAAGATTAAATAAAGGAAACCCTTTGATTCTAACATATTCTGTATAACTTAAATCTCGGGCCACTAAATAATATCTGTTTTTATTGCCCCGGGCTTTTCTTAATTCATTTTCAAAATAATTTGCTGATTTCCCTAACAATAGAGCCAAAGAGTCTGATAATGGTTTCACATTCTTCTCAAATAATTCTGTTTTTGAAGCAAGTGCATCAAAGCGTATTTCATAATTTGGAATTGATGTAGCCAAAAGACTTCCATCGGCAGAATAAATATTCCCCTTATTGGCCGGAATAATAAAATTTTTAACGGTTCTTTGTTTGGCTAATTTTCTATAATAATCACCCTCTACCCATTGAATATTTGTTAATTTTACGGCTATCGCGATCGCCATCAGGAAAATTCCAAATGCGACCAGATAAATTCTGTAGGATATGTATTTATCTTCTACTGCCATAATTTTTTAAAGAAGCTTTTATCTTCTTCTTTTTTAACTTTTATTTTAATTGGCGGAACTGTTGAAGGAAAGATTTCTTTTTCTATCATTTTTTCAGAAACCGTTGATTCCATTTTTAATTTCATTAACTCAGACCGCCGATCTACAAATTCGGAACGCAACTCTTTAACCCGTCCGGTGAGCTCCGTAATTTTAAATACTTTTTGCTCAAATCGCTGAGTATTTGCAATCATAACAATAGCTAACAAAAGGATAAAAACAATGAACCGCCAGTTTTTGACAGCATCATCATCAATAAGAAACTTCGCTTTCAATATGCTATACACTCCGTTTTTCATTTGTCCTCTCCCCGACCCCCTCCAAAGGAGAGGGAGCCGAGATATTAAAAGTTAATATTTATTTTTCCTGTTTGGCTCCTCCCTTTTGGGGAGGCCGGGTGGGGATTATATTTTTTCAGCAATTCTTAATTTTGCGCTTCGCGCTCTGTTATTTGCTTTTATTTCTTCGGCATTCGGAACTGTTAGTTTACCAATGGTTTTAAAAGGAACAGAAAAGTTACCAAAAAAATCTCTTTCCGGCTCTCCTTCGAACATTCCGTTTTTGATAAATCTTTTTACCAATCTGTCTTCTAAGGAATGATAGGATATTACACTTAATCTCCCTGCTGGATTTAATATTTCCAGAGATTGCTCTAAAAACTCTTTCAAAACATCCATTTCCTGATTTACCTCAATTCGAATGGCCTGATATATTTGGGCTAATATTTTATTTCGAACTCTTTCCGGTAAATATCGCGCCAAAACGGCTTTCAACTCATCTGTTGTTTTGATTGGTTGCAGCTCTCTTGCCTCTACAATTGTTCTTGCCAAAACAGGAGCATTTTTCAATTCGCCATAATCCAAAAACACTCTTTTTAGATTTGCTTCATCATATTCATTGACCACTTTATAGGCATTCAAATCATTTTTTTGACTCATTCGCATATCCAGATCGGCATCAAAACGAGTCGAAAACCCTCTTTCCGGAACATCAAACTGATGCGATGAAACACCTAAATCTGCTAAGATACCATCCACACTTTTCACACCGTAAAAACGCAAGAACCGCTTTACAAAACGAAAATTCTCGTTAATCAGCGTAAATCTTTCGTCCGGCAAAGCATTTGCTAATGCATCTTCGTCCTGATCAAAAGCAAACAACTTTCCATCCGGCCCTAGCCTTTTCAAAATTTCTTTTGAATGACCGCCACCCCCAAAAGTGACATCAACATAAATGCCATCTGGCTTAATATTTAAACCATCTACTGATGCCTGAAGCAAAACCGGATTATGATATTCCATCGTCGTTGTCATTTATATTTCCCATTACTTCCTCTGCTAAATCTGCAAAATCAACATCTTCCCCATTTATTGATTTTTCATACCATTCTTTATCCCAAATTTCCACAATGTTTACGGCTGACGAAAACACTACCTCTTTTGTAATACTGGCAAAAACTACTAAATCTTTAGGTACCAATAATCGTCCTAATGCATCGATCTCAACCACTTTTACGCCTGCAGTAAACCTGCGGATGAAGTCATTGTTTTTCTTTACAAATCGATTGAGTTTATTGATTTTTTGCATCATTACATTCCACTCCTCCATGGGATATAACTCCAGACAGGGCTGAAAAACGGAACGCTTCAAAACAAATCCGTTTTGAAGTGAAGGTGCCAATTGCTTTTTCAAAGGCGCCGGCAACAGCACCCTTCCTTTAGCATCAACTTTACATTCATATGTTCCAATAATTGTATCCAAGAAAAAATATTAAATGATGTTGAGCAAAAATATAAAAAATATTACCACTATCTACCACTATACCCCACTTTGTTAATAAGTTTAACCACTTTCAAACAAAAACCCTTACTTTTTGGACAATCAGGCCATTAACCCATTCTGCTTAATTTGTAAGAAAGAGATCGTTATAGAAAAAAGACTGCCAAAACCAATGAAATTTAATTTTTTTGATGTAAAAATAAAAGGCATTTACATAGAAATTTGTTGCTAAATCCTAAAAAAAAATAACTAAATTTTATCTAAAGTGGGATAATTTTACAATTAAAAATTGTTCTAAAAATCCATTTTTATTTATTAAATCCTATATTTGTCAAAATTGAAAATCCGCATTTACAAAAAATGGAAAAACACTACAAAAAAGAAGGCAGATACAGCTATTATGAAGCTGGTGAAGGAACTCCAATCGTAATCTTACACGGACTTATGGGGGGACTTAGCAACTTTGATACCGTTGCCAGCTACTTTTCTACAAGAGGATATAAAATAATTATTCCAGATTTACCGATATATACTCAAAATATTTTAAAAACTAACGTGAAAAGTTTTGCAAAATATGTCAAGGATTTCATCACTTTTAAAGGATTAGATCGTGTTATCCTTTTAGGAAATTCACTTGGTGGCCATATTGCATTGTACCACACTAAAATGTATCCTGAAAAAGTAGCCGGTCTTGTAATAACCGGAAGTTCAGGTCTTTATGAAAGTGCCATGGGCGATAGCTACCCAAAAAGGGGGGACTATGAATACATTAAGAAAAAAGCAGAAGATGTATTTTATGATCCAAAAGTTGCGACTAAAGAACTTATAGACGAAGTCTACGAGTCTGTTAACGACCGCATGAAATTGATCAAAACACTGACTATTGCAAAAAGTGCCATTCGCCATAATATGGCAAAAGATTTACCTAAAATGCATGTTCAAACCTGTCTTATTTGGGGGAAAAATGACAAAGTCACCCCTCCAGATGTAGCAGAAGAGTTCAATAAATTATTACCTAATTCTACTTTATATTGGATCGATAACTGCGGTCATGCGGCCATGATGGAACATCCGGAGGAATTCAATCGCTTACTTGAGGAGTGGCTTACAAACACTCATTTATCCGTACACAAATCGTAAAAGGAGAATTTTATACCTAGCAAAAATGAAAATTAATACCGCCGAATTTGTTATTAGCAACTCTGATGTGGCAAAATGTCCAAAAGACTTTTTACCGGAATATGCTTTTATAGGTCGATCAAATGTAGGAAAATCCTCTTTGATAAATATGCTGACCAACCAAAAAAAATTAGCTAAAACATCCGGCAGACCAGGGAAAACCCAATTGATTAATCATTTTTTAATTAACAGCAATTGGTTTCTTGTCGATCTACCCGGTTATGGATATGCTAAAGTTTCTAAAAAAACAAAATCTATTTTTCAAGAATTCATCACTGATTATTTTGAGACCAGAGAGCAACTTGTTTGTGCTTTTGTTTTGATTGATATTCGTCACGAAGCACAAACTATCGACATTGAATTCATGTCGTATATGGGTGAAAGCGAAATTCCTTTTTGTATAGTTTTCACGAAAGCGGACAAAATCAGCAAGGTAAAAATAGACTCTCACGTAGCCGCTTATAAAAAGAAAATGTTTGCGAATAACTGGGCCGAAATGCCGCATTACTTTGTCACATCAGCGACTGAATCTACCGGAAAAGAGGACGTATTAAATTACATTGAAGAAGTAAATCAGGAAGTTTTTAAAAACAACAGCCAGTTTTAGAAAACAATCTAAGAGCATTGCAATAAAATCCCAAAACTACACTTTAGTCTTGGGATTTTTTTTTGCAAAACAACACAAAAATTTACTTTGTGAGTTCCAATTTTTCAGCAAAATAATCGCAAAAATCTTTCATCGTATCCGCCATTTTTTCATCATCAGTAGCACGCTTGAAAGTTTCAGACATTGCTACTAAAGTCTGGTGAAAGAAAATTTTCATTTCATCTACCGGCATTTCCTTCGTCCACAAATCAATGCGCATACTTTCTTTTGCTTTGCTATCCCAAATAGACAACATTATTGCTTTGGCTTCCTCCAGCTCAACTCCGCCATCTTTAGCGGTCCACATTAATTTTTCCGGAACCTTATTTTCATCTAATTCGATTAGAAACTTAATTTCTGAGGTGTGTGTATTTGACATTACTTTTTAGGTTTGTATTTTGATTGTTTAAATATTTCTTTCGCATCTTTTTTTAACAGATCTGCAATACCTGCGTCCTTATTATTCATATAGGATCGCACTATTTGCCAACCGATCCAGGCACCAACCCGGCCTGGAGATTCATTGTCTATTTCCAGATAAAACTTAGAAAATGGTGCTGGATTTATAAATCGTGGAATTAACTTTTGATCGTTACTGTAAAGTAATTCTTTCTCAATAAAATAACGCCACATGTAACTTTCATTTTCTTGACACCATAATAATTGCTCTGGCGTATACCCTATTTTTTCGGCTTCTGTATACTTTGGCAAAAGCAAGTCTTTTAAATACAATTGTTTTCCACAATAAATCATCTGACTCAGCAAATCCTTATCTAAAACAGGAGGAATTTTACGTGTTGAAAAACTCGAAACTACATCTGGTGCAATCTGTCTTTGTTCAAAATTTTGTTTTAAATAATTGGGAAACTGATAAAATTTATGGTCTTTCCCTAAATACAATTCAAGTGAGATAATAACCAGACTGTCTGCATAAATGGCTTTATTATTATAGTCCATCTCAGCAATTACGGTAATCACTTTTGGTATTTTTGTTTCAGGAAAATAGTATTTAATATGCTTAAGCACACCTTCTAATTCTTCTTTTACCGGTTCAATATCAGCATATTTTTTTTGTACTTCCGTATATAATTCTCTCCAGATTGGATCCTGCATTTTATTCAGCCAAACGCTGTTGTCATTTCCTGGAGGAAAAAAGAAAGGAAACTCTTTTTTTATTTTCTCTAAGTCTTTTGGTGGCGTTTCAAAAAATATTATATCAAATCGTTCTAATTTTACTTGTACAGGAATTGCAGCAATAGTATTCTCTACTTTACTTTTCTTATCACATGACAAAAAAAAGAGGCAAAAGACGAGGGACAACAGATCTATTTTCATAATTATTAATTAAATTTGTTACCACAGAATTTAAGGAAACCCATCTGCAACTAATTTAGTGTGCAAATATACATTCCTACTTTTTAAAACGTAAACTATTATGACTAAAAAAAGGGCACTACCCGTCGAAAAAATAAATACTCTTATTGTAAATTGGTTAAAAACATATGCTGAAAATGCTAAAGTGAACGGATTTGTTATTGGGATTTCAGGGGGAGTTGATTCAGCGGTAACCTCTACACTATGCGCCCAGACCGGACTGCAGGTTTTATGTATTGAAATGCCCATCCATCAAGCGCAAAGCCATGTAACAAGAGGCCGGGAACATATCGAACAATTAAAAAAAAGATTCCCTAACGTAACTAGCGTGGAAGCTGATTTGACATCTGTTTTTGAGAGTTTCAAAAAAATAGTGCCCGGTAATCATTCAGATATTTCTAAAGTAAACCTATCCCTGGCTAACACCCGAGCTCGCTTAAGAATGACCACATTGTATTATTTTGCAGGCATTCATTGTTTATTAGTTGCCGGAACGGGAAATAAAGTAGAGGATTTTGGCGTTGGTTTTTATACTAAATATGGCGATGGAGGTGTTGATTTAAGCCCTATTGCCGACTTAATGAAGTCAGAAGTCTATCTTTTAGGCAACTATTTAAAAATTCCAGATTCTATTTTGAAAGCACCGCCCACCGACGGATTATTTGGAGATGAAAGAACCGATGAAGATCAATTAGGCGCCAGCTATAATGAGCTAGAGTGGGCAATGGCAGAAGATCACGCTGGAAAATCAATCAAAAATTTTACCGGAAGAGACAAAATTGTTTTTGAAATCTACAAACGATTAAACACTAATAATCAACATAAAATGACCGCAATACCAGTTTGTTTTATCCCAAAAGATTAAAGAAATGATATTTTATATTGATTTACAATTAATTACAGAATTTATTTATTAATTTTACATTTCCAATAATAAATAATTCTAAAAAACTAAAATCATGATTAAAGTATGTATAGCCGACAATTACCCCGTTGTGCATTTTGGAGTAAAATCTTACTTTAAAGACAATGCCGAGATATCAATAGTAGCCAATGTTGGTAACTTTTTGATGGTACGGGATATACTTTTAACAAAAGACATTGATGTATTGATATTAGACTTGGAACTGGAAGGTCTTTCCAGTATTTTTGAAGTGAAAGCACTTTTGAAAAATTTTCCAAAAACTAAAATCATTATCTTCAGTGGTCTTTCAGAACAGATTTATGCGCCAAATGCCATTAAAGCCGGAGTATCTGGCTTTGTGCACAAATCTGAAAAACTAGAAACCTTAGGTCAGTCGATTGTTAAAGTCCACCAAGGAAAAATAATCATGAATGAGACTGTAAAGAAAAATTTAGCCTTAATTGCAAAACAAAGCAAGAGTGAAAGATTGTATCGTAAGCTTTCCAACCGGGAAGTGGAGGTTTTGCGTTATCTAAGTGATGGAAAGAAAAACCACGAGATCGCGACTATTCTTAAACTAAATGAAAAAACGATTAGTACGTACAAATTGCGATTGTTAACAAAACTAAATGTTACTAATCTAGTAGATTTAGTAAACAAAGCAAAAACGTTAGAAATCGTTTAATACCATTGAGGCCTAACCACGTCTAGGCAATTTAAAAAAAAGAATGGATTACATGTTGATTCATTACAATTAATAAAAGCGCTGTATCTCTGTATCAAATTTCAGAGATACAGCGCTTTTTGATTTATAGATTGTGTAGCCTTTAATGGTATCGTACCACAACTCGCCCTAATTTTTTTGAAAACTTACCTCGCAACTCTATATAACTCATTGCTAAAGACAATGACTCCATATTATCTGATTCCGGATCGTTAGAAACGGAGTTTTTCAACTCTTCAATAATCTCACTAAGCAGAAACCATCGTAAAGTAAGCAATGTGTCCGAAACATCCTGATTTAACATTTCTTCTTTACTTTTAGGGAAAATATTTTGACCAGTCCAATTGTGCAAAACATTTTTTTCCTCTTCCATTATAATATTAGTTACTTCATCAGGAACACCTGACTGGTAGTGATTTATATATTTATCAAGCCCAGAGTCCTCATTTTGCAAATAATAATCGATTAAATTTTTGTATATATCTCTAAATATAGGACTTGCAAATTCTACTTCATCATCTTGCAAACTCAAATATATTTTCTGAAAAACTTTTAATTCTTTTATTTCGGTAACGTCCACAATTTCTCCGTCGCTATTTGACTTTAATAAAACTTCTTCAAATTTTTCCGTCTTGTTACCATAAAGCAATAGGATTTCAATTATTTTACGTTCAAATCGATACAGTGAATCTACTTTATCAGTCTGGACAGTATCGTCATTTTTAACATAGTCAAAGGCATTCTGCAATTGCTTTTGTTTGTGTTTTTTTTCAATTTCGATACCGTCTTTTTGGACTAATTGCGCCAAAGTGCTTAGTAAAACCTGCTCTGAAATATCCATTATTCTGGAACATTCCTGGATATAAATTTCTCGTTGAATCCTGTCCGGAATTTTCGAAATGCTGACGACCATGTCCCGTATAAGATCTGCTTTTTTGACGGGATCATTTTTCGCTTCATTCATCAAAAGAGAGGCTTTGAACTGAATAAAATCTTTTGCGTTATTCTCTAAGTATAAAACTAACGCTTCATAAGATGTTTTTTTTGCAAAACTGTCCGGATCTTCCCCATCAGGAAACGTACACACTTTTACATTCATTCCTTCCTCTAAAATTAGATCAATTCCACGCACAGAAGCCCGTAAACCTGCGGCATCACCATCAAAAAGCACTGTGATATTTTTTGTCAATCTGTTTATTAAACGGATTTGATCTGGTGTAAGCGCCGTGCCTGAGGAAGCAACCACATTTTCAATTCCGGATTGGTTGAACTGAATTACATCAGTATATCCTTCGACTAAATAACAATTATTTAATTTGGCTATTGATTGTTTGGCCTGAAAAATACCATACAGCACTTTACTTTTATGGTAAATTTCACTTTCCGGTGAATTCAAGTATTTTGCCGCTTTTTTATCGTTGGTAAGAATTCTGCCTCCAAAACCAAGTACTCGACCTGACATACTTTCTATAGGAAACATAACGCGACCTTTGAACCTGTCAAAAGGCCTGTCATCTCTGGGAATTGTGAGTCCGGTATTTTCTAGAAACTCTAATTTATAACCTTTCCCTAAGGCTTCTTTGGTAAAGGCATCCCAACTTTCAGGGGAATATCCCAAACTAAATTTCTTAATTGTATCCGCAGTAAATCCTCTTTCTTTAAAATAAGAATACCCTATTGCTTTGCCTTCTTCAGAATTGAACAGGGTGTTATGAAAATAACTTTTTGCAAACTCCGATACCAAATACATACTTTCCCGTACATCCGTAATGGCTTTTTCTTGATCCGTTTGCTCGGTTTCCTCAATTTCTATATTGTATTTTTTGGCTAAATACCGTATGGCTTCCGGGTAAGTGAAATGGGAGTGTTCCATTAAGAAAGCAACTGAATTCCCTCCTTTTCCAGAACTAAAATCTTTCCAGATTCCCTTTGCTGGGGAAACCATAAACGATGGAGAACGCTCTTCCGAAAAAGGACTAAGCCCTTTGAAGTTACTCCCTGCGCGTTTTAATTGCACAAAATCACCGATAACCTCCTCTACCCGAGCAGTTTCGAAAACAGTATCTATAGTAGCTTTTGTGATCAAATCTATTATTTTTTGAAATCCAAAGTTACAAAGTTTAACCTGAAAAATTATTGTTAGTACAAATAAAATCAACTCCTAGTTAAACTCATAAATCATTCCATTTGATAATTTAAGAAGTTATTAATGTTTTACAAATCAAAGAAACGCGCTAAATCATCATTTTAAATCAGTTAAAAAAGTTATTAGTTTTTAACATTCTTTTATATTTAATAAATTAGACGTTATTTTGTAATTGATTCCCCCCCCCAATCTACATTACAACTTATTGATAAAGAAACAATTACTTTAAAAAACCTATATCTATGATGCAAAATAATTGTTAATTAATCAATTACACCAAGAACCTATGCCTGTATTTGACAAGAAAAAAATAAGCGAATTATTTGAAAACAGAACTATTCAAGAGGAATTCAATACGGTTTTATTATTTGCATCCGAGGTATGCGAGATGCCTCTTGCATTTATTTCATTAACAGACTCTATTAGTCCCATAATAGTTACAAAAATAGGTTTTGATTATATTCCCATCTCTCCTACTATTATTGCACTTAATGAGAATACCATCCAGCAAAATAAAATTAAAATTATCTCAGACATTAATAAAGACATTGATGCTCCTCCCGAAAATTTAAATTTAATAGCTTTTTTTGCGGGTTTCCCTATATGTTTTAATGAAAATCTAGTCATTGGAACTCTTTGTATTATGGATACTAGCCCTAGAGAGCTTTCTGTAATGCAGTTAAAACATCTAAAATATACTGTGCTACAAATCCAATCTTTATTAAAATTACATATTGAAAACCAGAGCTTACAAAAAACAATCAAAGAACAGGACACTCAATTTCAATTATTTATTGACAATTCAAAAGAAATTACTTACGAGCTTAACCTAGAAGGAATAATCACCTATGCTTCAGACAACTGGACTAAATACCTAGGCTATGAGAATAAAGATATTTTAGACAAAAGCAATACTTCTTTTTTACATCCTGACGATTTAGAAAATTGTAAAACTTATTTAAGTGAAGCAATTGAAACCGGAAAAAACGAAAGTGAATTTACCTATAGAATTCTTCATCAAGAAGGTTATTATGTTTGGCATTCCACACGTTTAAAATTATCTCAAAAAAATGGTCTGCCAATTTTTATAGGAAACTGTAGAGACATTACGGAGTATATTGAAATTCAACAAAAGCTAGTATTACAAAAAGAATTTTATGAAAAAATATTGGACAGGCTCCCAACGGATGTCGCCGTTTTTGACAGCAGTCATACCTACACGTATTTAAATCCAGCCGCTATAAAAAAAGAGGAGCTACGAAAATTCATTATAGGAAAAAACGATTTTGAATATGCAAAACATACTGGCAGAGATGATGCCTTTGCAAAAACAAGACGCATCCATTTTCTAGAAGCCATAGAATCCAGGAATACAATTGAGTGGGAGGATACTATAGAACATCTTGATGGCACAAAAACCTATCATACCCGAAAACTAACTCCTGTTTTTCATGAAGATGAAACCCTAGAAATGATGATAGGATTTGGTGTAGATATCACTGAAAGTAAAAAAACCCAGCAAGAAATTATTAAAAGCAGACAGCTTACTAAAAGTATAATCTACAATATAGCTGTGGGAATTATAGTCCAAGGCCCTGACTCAGAAATATTAGAAAACAACAAAGCAGCCTGCGAAATGCTAGGACTCACAGAAGACCAATTACTTGGAAAAACATCCTACGACGAGCACTGGAAGACAATTCATCTTGACGGTACTTTATTTAAAGTGGAGGATCATGCAGTCCCTCAAGCAATCCAGACACTAAAGCCAATAAACAATGTCATTATGGGAGTCTATAATCCCACACTTAAAAATTTAGTATGGTTGTTGGTTGATGCCGTACCCGTACTTGGAAAACACAATGAATTACTTTTCGTAATATGTTCCTTTATTGACATATCGGCACAGAAAAAAGCAGAAGATGCTTTAAAAGAAAGTAACGAGCGCTTTTCTTATTTTAGCAAGGCTACTTTTGATGCCATTTGGGATTGGGATTTGACCACTGACAAAATTTATGTCGGAGATGGGTTTAAAACGCTTTTTGGTTATACATTTAAGAAAAATGTACTAGCAGCTAGTTTGCTTAATAATTTTTTACATCCGGATGAGAAAAAAGCTGTTTTTGAAAGTCTAGATGTGGCTGTTAAAAGTCAAAATAATGTATGGTCCCATGAGTATCGTTATAAAAAAACAGATACTTCCTATGGATTCGTAAATGACAAGGCCATAATCATTCGAAACAATGAAGGTAAAGCCATACGGATGATTGGTGCAATGCAAGAGATCACTAAGGAGAAGATACTCAAAGATGAATTACAACAAAGCCAAGAACAGTTTAAAGATGCTTTTGAATATTCGGCAGCAGGAATGGCGTTAATAGACATTGATGATAATTTTGTAGAAGTCAATGAAAAACTTTGTGAAATATTAGGCTATTCTAAAAAGGAATTTGCGTCCTTAACCTCTCAAGAAATAACTTATCCAAAAGATTTAAAAAATGATTTTATTTTGAAAGAGCAATTAAATTCCGGAAAAATCTCTAATTTCAATTTAGAAAAAAGATTTATTCATAAAAATAAATCTGTCATTTGGATGTATATATCTGCTTCAATAATTAAAAGCAGTCGAAACAAAACGAAGCGTCATATTTTCCAGATGATCAATATAACAGATCGGAAAAGGATTGAAAAACAAAACAAAATATTATCCGAAGAAAATAACAGGATCAAAACCATTCAGCTCAACAAAGCTAAAAATTTATACCGTCTTTTAGCTGATAACACCGTTGATTTAGTTTGCTTGCATAATACAGACACCTCTTTCAAATACGTTTCTCCTTCTATTGAAAAACTATTAGGATACACCCCACAATCTTTAATAGGGAAATTTCCTGTAGATTATGCCCATCCTGACGATATTGAGGAACTTCAAAGTCACATCATAGGCTTTCTAACAGAAATGGAAGACATAGCAATTCAGATCCGGTTTAGAAACATAAGCGGCGATTATATTTGGTTTGAAATTAAGGCCAATTTAGTTAAAGAAAATGGTGTTACAATTAGCTTTCATTCCTCAAACAGAGAAATTACCACCCAAAAAGAAGCCGAAGAAAAAATTGAAAAAGCATTACTGAAAGAACGCGATTTAAATGATCTTCGCACGAATTTAGTATCCACAATTTCACATGAGTTCAGAACGCCTATGACAACCATCAGAACTAGTGCTGAACTAATAAGTCTTTACTTAGAACATGAAAAAATAGAAAATGCTCCCCGTTTGCAAAAAAGAATTGATTGTATTATTGAAGAAATTGATCGCATTGTTCAATTGATGAATGCCGTGCTAACGATCTCAAAAGAGGACTCCGGAAAAACGAATTTCGATCCTACCGAATTTGATTTAAAACAAATTTGCCTGGATGTGATCGAAATAAGTTATCCCGATCAATTAATTGGAAGAAAAGTTCAAACCTCCATCAAAGGCGATAATTTTCGAGTTATGGCAGATCAAAAACTGATGGAATATACTATTTTCAACTTATTAAACAATGCCTTTAAATATTCAGAAGGCTTTGGTGATATTGAGCTAAATTTATGTGTCATCGAAAAAACTATTTGTTTAGAGATTATTGATTTAGGTATTGGAATTCCAGCCGAAGATCAACCAAAATTATTCAATACTTTTTTTAGGGCCAGTAATACCGATGGAATCCAAGGAACTGGATTAGGCCTCTATATCGTAAAAACATTTACAGAAAAAAACTCAGGAACAATTCAACTTGAAAGCAAATTAGGAAAAGGAACTAAGGTAACCCTTGAATTTCCAGTACACAATTAGAAGGAATCTCAACCAGCAGAGATTCCTATTTCCTGAAAAAAAGCCGTTTGAGACAAAATTATTCTATGTTTCTAAACCACAAACTTCAACGGCACGTGGACTACTTTCTTTGTTTCAAAGAATTCATCTTCAAAAAAATCAGCTAAATTATATTCCGTCGCTTTAGGAAAATCTTTTAATTCTTCAGTTAAATCGCCTCCTTTTAAGTACAAAATTCCGTTTTTCAATTCGTGTTTGTTGTTCTTTTTGATTTTGGTTTTCACCCAAGAAACAAAATCCGGCATATTGGTCACGGCACGACTCACAATAAAATCAAAATCTCCTTTTACATTCTCTGCTCGCATTTGCTCAGCTTTAACATTTTTTAATTCCAATCCCTCGGCAACAGCCTGAACCACTTTTATTTTTTTTGCAATAATATCTATCAAATAAAAACGCGTTTCCGGAAAAAGAATCGCCAATGGAATTCCAGGGAATCCACCTCCTGTTCCCACATCAAGGACATACGTTCCCGGTTCAAATTGTATGATTTTGGCAATCCCCAACGAATGCAAGATATGTTTGGTGTATAAGGCATCAATATCTTTTCTGGAAATAACATTTATTTTTTCGTTCCAATCATGGTATAAAAAATCCAATTTTTCAAACTGTTCTTTTTGAATATCCGTTAAATTAGGAAAATGCTTCAGAATCTCATTCATCTTTTAATTTTTTAACAAAAGTAATACTTTAGAGTTAAAATATTTATCTCAATTTTGTATATCCAAAAATTTATAATAATTACCTTTGACCTTTATTGATTTTTTTATGACAGATACGCTACCAACATTTGCAAAACAAGATAGCCTGAAATTTTTCAGAACACTTAACTCACGGGTAAATACTTACTTTAAAGAAAACAACATCCAAAAGACTGGAAACTGGAAACTTTATTTAAAAACTATCATTTTGATTACGGTTTTCCTGGCGCCTTATTTTTTAATTCTGACATTAGGTATGCCTTTTTGGGCACATCTTCTATTAACAATTGTTATGGGAATTGGAATGGCTGGAGTGGGAATGAATGTCATGCATGATGGAAATCATGGCTCCTATTCCAATAAACACTGGGTCAATAAATTTATGGGAGGAACTATTTATGTTCTGGCAGGAAATGTCTACAACTGGCAAGTTCAACATAATGTTTTGCACCATACGTACACAAACATTCCAGGTCACGATGAGGATTTAGATGCCGGGCGAGTAATCCGTTTTACAAAAGAAGCAACATGGTATAATTTTCACCGTTTTCAGCAATATTATTCGGTATTTTTATATGGATTATTAACGTTCAACTGGGCTATTACAACTGATTTCAAGCAGATGAAAAGCTATTTAAAGCGAAAATTATCTTACGGAGAAGCAAAAAGCCCAAAAATACTTTGGACCACTTTAATTATCACTAAAATAATTTACGTTTCTATTTGGATCGTGTTACCAATCGTTATTGGAATCACATGGTGGAAAGTTCTTATTGGATTCTTCCTCATGCATTATACCGCAGGACTCATATTAAGTGTTGTATTCCAATTAGCACACGTTGTCGAAGAAACGACCAATCCTTCTCCTAATGAATTAGGAGAAATGGATAACACTTGGGCGATTCACCAATTGTTTACCACCACCAATTTTGCACCAAAAAATGCCATTGTCAACTGGTACACCGGTGGATTAAACCACCAAATAGAGCACCATATTTTCCCAAATATCAGTCACGTGCATTATGGAAAAATTGCGAGTATCGTAAAGCAAACCGCCCAAGAATGCAACTTGCCGTATTACGAATACAAAACGATGCGAAGTGCTGTTATTGCTCATTTTAAGCATTTGAAAGAATTGGGAATGAAACCAGAACTTACATAATCATTCAAAATCACAACATCTAGAGATGCTCTGCAGTGCATCTCTACATTGCATCTTTACAGTGTATATATACTAATAAACTAACTACAACCTATTACAATGAATCCATTATCCGATAGAATAAACAATTTATCTACATCTCAAACATTAGCAATGGCAGCTTTGGCCAGAGAATTAAAAGCACAAGGAAGAGACATTATCAGTTTAAGCTTAGGCGAACCAGATTTCAATACGCCAGACTTCATCAAAGAAGCGGCGAAAAAAGCGATTGACGAAAATTACAGCACCTACTCTCCAGTAGAAGGATATGCTGAATTAAAAGAAGCCATTTGCAGAAAATTCAAAAGAGACAATAATTTAGAGTACAAACCCTCTCAAATTGTAGTGTCAACCGGAGCAAAACAATCCTTATACAACATTGCTCAAGTAATGCTAAACGACGGTGACGAAGTAATTTTACCGGCTCCTTACTGGGTTTCGTATTTCGAAATCGTAAAATTATCAGGCGGAGTTCCTGTAGAAGTACCCACTTCTGTAGATACGGATTTCAAAATCACACCAGAACAATTAGAAGCAGCAATTACACCAAAAACAAAAATGATGTGGTTCAGTTCCCCTTGTAACCCAAGCGGATCGGTGTACAACAGAGAAGAATTAACGGCATTGGCAAAAGTCTTAGAGAAATATCCAAACATTTATGTTGTTGCCGACGAAATCTACGAGCACATCAATTTCTCCGGAACTTTTTGCAGCATCGCATCCATCCCAGGAATGTTAGAACGAACAATTACCGTAAATGGAGTAGCCAAAGCTTTCGCCATGACAGGTTGGAGAATTGGATATATTGGCGCACCAGAATTCATTGCAAAAGCGTGTACAAAAATTCAAGGTCAAGTAACAAGCGGTGCCAATAGTATTGCACAACGTGCTACCATTACTGCTGTTGATGCTGATCCAAGTGTTCTAAAACACATGGTGGACGCTTTCCATAGCCGTAGAGATTTAGTCGTTGGATTGCTAAAAGACATTCCAGGAGTAAAAATCAACGTTCCCGAAGGTGCTTTTTATGTATTCCCAGACGTTTCTTCTTTCTTCGGAAAAACACTAAGAGGAACGTTTATCAAAGATGCCAATGATTTCTCTATGTATCTTTTGGGCGAAGCCAATGTAGCAACCGTAACCGGTGACGCTTTTGGAAACCCAAACTGTATCCGTTTTTCTTACGCAACAAGCGAAGAATTGCTAATTGAAGCCTTACGCCGAATCAAAGAAGCAGTGGCTCTTACTGAGGTTCCTGCATAATATAAAATTTGTTTAAAGTTTAAAATAGTTTAAGGTTTAAAGTTTTAACGCTTTAAATTTTAAACTATTTTTTTTGGGGCATGCCCCGCAGAAAAGGCGGGTCGGGCTATCCGTTGCAATCTTTTTTATTACCTTCGCTATCGCTGCGGGAATACAAAGGATTTTCACTTTAATCCCTCACGCAAACCCTGCCAAAATACTAATTAGCATTCAAGCTATCAATTGTAGTAATTTATATAAAAAATTCACTATTTTTAATTTTTGATTATAAAAAATTTGATAAACAAAAGTTGTTTGTTATAGGACATTAAACCTAATTATATGATTTCATTCGTTTTAATAGTAGTTATTTTGGCGATTTTATACTATTCTAGCCAAGCAGATGGTGAAAAAGAATTAAGAAAAAGAATTGAGACAGAAAAAAAATCTGAAATCACATCACTTAACCAAGAATTAGTTAAAATTAACAATTCAATTAAAGTAAAAGAATTAATTGATAAAATCAAAGATAACGAAGGAGATACAATTATATTAATGTCTGAACGAAGTAGGAGTAAATACAACCCAACTGATAAACTTATTATAGATGAATTCGAAAAAGATGTAGCGCTTACGACAATAATTAGAACAGAAACAGATAAATTCAGAAAAAAATATATTATAAGAGAAAAAAATTATATTTTTCAACCTGACCTTGAAATTTCATGTTTAATATCTAATCGTGAAAGTTTTAATACTCATAACGATAAATTGATATTCGAAAACTTAGAGGACACTACGTTTAAAGAAATTTACGACCAGTTTTCAAAAATGATTGATGGTATTATTTTAAAAACAAATAGTTAGTTTCAATCATTTTTACAAATCTCAATAGCATTAGTATGGGAATTTAGAAAACATTAATCGATTGAATAAGGAATGCTTGGATACCAAATTCCTGATCAGAAGAATAATCTTTAACATCTACATATTGCATCCCTTTTTCATTAATTGCACATATATAGTTAATCAAATCCTTATGTAGATAAGGTGAGATAACAAATATATTGTTTGGATGTTGTTCTTCAAATCTTTTAAGGTTCTCTTTTAAATATCGCGTTACTTCTTCGAACTCCATTATAATTGTTTTTTTTAAATTTAATGAAAAAATTATCAGATTTGATATGAAATTTTATAATTTACATAAAAGAACTAGTATTTGGGTAATATTTAGTTTTATAACTGGTGCACTAATTTAAATAATTAATTCCATTAAAAATATAAATCAAGAAAAGAAGAGAATAAAATTTAATTCAGAGATCCAATCACTCGGCGTGACCCCAATGTCATTAAGTTAAGGTTTTATTGTTTTGATTTACAGCTATTTATTGTATTTAAAATTAGGTTT